>JAJYYT010000333.1 GCA_021800645.1 Actinomycetes bacterium | reverse complement strand
GTGAAGATGGCGAAGCCCAGGTTGTACATACGGACGCGCCCGTAGATGTCCCCGATGCGTCCGAGCGTCACGACGAGCACCGCGGTGGCCAGCATGAACCCGAGCAGGATCCAAAGCAGGTAGAAGAAGTTGGACGGCACGAGCGGGTCGAGCCGGATGCCCCGGAAGATGTCGGGCAGGGCGATGATGAGGATCGACTCGTTGATCGACACGAGGAGGACGCCGAGCGTCGTGTTGAACAGCGCCACCCACTTGTAGCGGTCGTCATGGCCGGCCGGGGTCCCGGGTGCTCGCAGCGCGCCCGCGGCGGTGGTCATCGTGCCGCACCCCCCGAAGCAACCTTCGAGGTCGTGGCCTGCTCGTAGCCAGAGGCTGAGCCGCCCGGGGGTGAGCCGCCCGAGGCTGAGACCTCAGAGGGTGACGCGGAGACGAGGGTCTCGTAGATCTTCACCAGGCGCTCCAGGTCCTCGTGGCTCAAGGCGGTGAGGACCTTCGCAACGTGGTCCGAGCGGATCTGCCGGTAGCGCTCCACCATCGTCCGCGCCTGGTCGGTCAGCGCGAGGCGGACGACGCGGCGGTCCGACGGGTCGGTCTCGCGCGCGACCATGCCTCTGGCGACGAGGCGGTCGGACAACGCGGTCCCCGCGCTCTCGCTGATGTCCAGCCGCTCGCACAAGGAGCGCATCGTGAGGCTCCCTTCCTTCAGGGCGGCGAGGGCTTCCAGCTGGTGACCGGTGAGCGAGAGCCACTGGGCCCGCTCTTCACCCAGGCGGACCTCGAAGGCCCGCCGCACGCTCGGGGCGAGCTCCAAGAGCCGTTCCACCAGCTGCTCACGGCTGGGCCGAAGTCCGGCGGACGCACCTGAGGCTTGAGGTGAACAACTCATCACATGAAGTATACATGAGGGTGGAAGCCCGTGCGCCACCAGGAGGGCGCTGGCCAGCCCCGGACAGACCTTCCCGCGCGGACGCGTGCGGCCCCTGGGGGATCTTCATCACCTGCATCGCCCGTCGGCGATGGGCCCCGTTCGGGCAGCCTCGGTCGAAGTCACGCACCGTCCCAGGGCCGGCCGGCCCCGGACGGTCGGTGCTGGCGACAGCGCGTGGCGAGCGGGTCCGCTTCGAGGTCACCGTCCTCGATGGCGGTCCCGCAGACCTGGCACCTGCCGTAGGAGCCGTCGTCGAGCGCGACGAGAGCACGCTCGACGCCGTCGAGGAGGAGCGCTGCCGACCGAAGGGCCGCACGGCACTCCTCCGCGCCGATCGTTGGCTCGACCTCGGCGCCGAGCGGCACTTCGAGCGGGCCGGGCTCGTGATCCGAAGGCATCACGGCATCCACCGACGGGCAGGCTACCGCCGCCAGCGCGCGCCATCTGGCTCGACGACCGGCGCTCAGCCGGCGGAGGTCACCACCCGTAGGCGAACGGTGGTCTCGAGCGCCTCGAGCGCGTCGACCAGGCCCTCCGGAGGCTCCGCGGAGACGTCGGTGATCACGTAGCCGACGTCGCCACGGGTACCGAGCAGCTCGCCCTCGACGTTCAGGCCGTGCTCGGCGATCAGCGAATTGACGTGCGCAAGGACGCCGGGCACGTTTCGGTGGACGTACAGCAGGCGGCTCGCGCGCACCGGCTCCAGCAGGTCGAGCTGAGGCAGGTTCACGCTGAGCGACGTGGCGCCCTGCCCGATGTAGCGGACCAGCTTGCCTGCCACGAAGTTGCCGATGTCCTGCTGCGCCTCCTCCGTGGACCCCCCCACGTGCGGGGTGAGGATCACGTTGGGCAGCCCCTGCAGCACGGAGACGAACGGCTCGGACCTGCTCTTCGGCTCGTGGGGGAAGACGTCGATCGCTGCGCCCGCGAGGTGCCCGGAGACGAGATGGGCGCGCAGCGCCTCGTGGTCCACCACGAACCCCCGGCTCAGGTTGAGGAACAAGCTCCCAGGACGCATCCGGGACAGCTCCTGCTCGCCGAACATCTGGCGGTTGGCCGGCCTGCCGTCCACGTGCAGGGTGACGATGTCGACCGACTCGAGCAGCTCCTCGAGCGTCCCGCAGGTGCGCGCGTTGCCGAGCGCGAGCTTGTCGGCGGTGTCGTAGAACCAGACCCCCATGCCCAGGGTCTCGGCCAGCACCGAGAGCTGGCTCCCGATGTTGCCGTAGCCGACGATACCGAGGCGCCGGCCTCGGATCTCGTGGCTGCCGGCTGCGGACTTGTCCCACACGCCGGCGTGCATCGCGGTGCTCTTGTCGGTCAGGCGCCGGGTGAGGGCGATCATCTCTGCGATCGCGAGCTCCACGACGCTTCGCGTGTTGGAGAACGGGGCGTTGAACACCGCCACACCGCGGCGGGTGGCCGAGGCGAGGTCGATCTGGTTCGTGCCGATGCAGAACGCCCCGATCGCCAGGAGGTGGGGCGCCGCCTCCAGCACCGCGTCGGTGACCTGCGTGCGCGACCTGATGCCGACCACGTCGATGTCGCCCAGCCGCTCGCAGAGCTCCCCCTCCTCGAGCGCACGGTCCCTCGTCTCCACTTCGAAGCCTGCCGCCTCGAGCACTGAGACCGCGTCCGGATGGATGTTCTCGACCAGCAGGGCGCGCCGGCGCCCGCTTCGATGTGCCGCGTGCTCCACCTTCTCCTCACCCTTCGTGCTCGTCACCGTCCACCCTTCGTGCTCGTCACCGTCGGCGCTCGCCGTCCGGCGCCCGGGGAACAGCACCCCGGGGACCCCGGGGTTCAGCGGGGAACAGCACCCCGGGGTTCAAGATGCGCTCGGGGTCGAGCGCGGTCTTCACGGCCTGCATGAGCCCGAGCTCGGCGGGGCTCCGCGACAGGCCGAGCCAGGCGACCTTCGCCCGGCCGACGCCGTGCTCGGCGCTGATGCTGCCGCCGAGGCCCGCCACGAGCTCGAGGACCGTCGCGTCGACGTCCTCGTCGCCGGGCGGGGGGCCGACCACGTTCACGTGGAGATTGCCGTCGCCTAAGTGCCCCCAGAGGACCATGGTGGAACCCGGCCACACCCGGTCGACTGCGAGCCGCACCGCACGTTCGAAGTCCGCCAGTGCATCGAGAGGGAGGGTGACGTCCAGCTTGTGCGCGACACCGAGGCTCGAGACCGCCTCGGCGTGACGCTCGCGGTACGCCCACAAGCGGGCAGCTCCGGCCTCGTCGTCGGACAGCGCAGTGGCCTCGTCGTCCGCGCCGGCCTCCGCCAACGCTCCGGCCAGCTGATCGACCACGCCCGCGCGCCCGACGACCTCCAGCAGCACGTAGACGGGGCGCCTCGGCGAGAACGGAGGCTGGAACCCGCAGTGGCGGCACACCAGGTCGAGACCGTCGTCGTAGAAGACCTCCGCCGCGCTCA
>JAJYYT010000332.1 GCA_021800645.1 Actinomycetes bacterium | reverse complement strand
GCTCGTCGTCTTCGAGCTCGCTCCGGCGGCGAGCAAGCGACTCGGCCTCGGAACCCATGGCCTGCTGGTCGCGGTAGGAGCCGGCTGCGGGCGATGCAAGCCTCGCCTCGATCGCCCCGATCCGAGAGCTGGCGGCGTCGATCTGCCGCTCGAGGGATTCCTGCTCTGCGAGGAGCACGGAGCGCTCCTCCGCGAACTTGGCGGTGGTCGCCTTCACCGAGCTCAGGCTCTCCTCGGCCGCACGCACCGCTTCACGCTCGGGCAAGTGCCGCAGCCTGTAGGCGACGCGGTCGAGCTCGATGTCGAGGTCCTGCACTTGGAGCAGCTGATCGAGCGCCACGGATGACACCTGCAGCACGCTACAGCCCGGGCGACGACTCTTCGTAAGCGGACCGGCGTGCCGCGGCGAGGGCGCGGCAGAGCTCGTCGGTGGCACCTGCCACAGGGGTGCGGCGGGCATCGTGGGTCCTCACAGTCAACTCACGACCGAGAGCGTCGACGACGGTCCCGCCCGCCTCGCTGCACACCAGCATGCCTGCGAGGTAGTCCCACCCTCCGTGCGCGTCGTAGGCGCAGTCCACGTAGCCGTCGAGGGTGCCGTCAGCGACGGCACAGAGGTCGAGCGCGACGGCACCGAGGGCCCGGAACTGCTTCCAGCCCAGATATCGCTTGGGGTAGCCGGAAACGCCCACGACGCCGCGGGACAGCTTCCCGCAGCCCGAGGTCGAGATCGGCTCTCCGTCCCGGAACGCCCCGCCGCCTCGCAAGGCAGTGAAACGTGCGCCCGAGACGAGGTTGAGGACCGTGGCCGCGAGCGGTCCGAGCTCGTCGAGGACGCAGAGGCTCGTGGCAAACCAGGGGATGCGCCGCGAGGCGTTCGTCGATCCGTCGAGCGGGTCCACGACGGCGAGCAGCCCGCCCCCCGACGAGGCGCCCGCCGCCGGAGCCGACAGGCCCGACTCCTCGGAGAGAACCGGGAGCCCGACTCGGTGGAGCACGGACAGCGCAGCCTCGTCTGCGACCAGGTCAGACCGGTACAAGCCGGGTTTGCCTCCCGTGAGCCCCCAGTCGTCGGTGCTCGTAAGCGCATCCGAGACGGCCGTGGCCGCCTCGCCCAGCACCGCGAGCAGGGCATCTCCGTCCACCCGTGCAAGCTATCGCGGCGTCGCCGCCTGCCACGTGCCCGCCACCGCATACACTCCATCTCGCATGGCCGTGATAGACGTGGCCGGGTACGTGGCCGAGCTCAAGGACCATGCCGTCGAGCACAAGTTCCACGTGCACGACGAGAGGCACTTCGTCGAGACCTATTCGCTGCGCCAGTTCTGGGAAGTGGACCTCCATCCCGAGGAGGGCTGCGGCGGCCCCATCGACCTGCACCTCGCCCTCGAGGTGGAGCCGCGCGTGCTCCTCGACTTCGAGGACGCCGTCGTCGCTCTTCCGGACGACGACGACGATCCGCCGGACAAGTGGTTCTTCCCGCTCACGTTCAACTGGGGCGTCCCGCCCCTCCCCAACCCGCCCGACCTCCTGCGCCTTGCCCTCGACCTCGCCGGCGTGGGCGGCGTCGAGCTTCCCCTCGAGATATCGGCTACCGACTCGTTCCCCTCCCCCACCGAGGCGCCGGTGCGCCGTCTTACCATCGTCGCCCGCCAAGAGGTGTCGCTCGCTCGCGTCCTCGCAGGCGAGGAACTGCTCTGCGAGGTCTTCGACCGGGCGCTCGGCGTGACGCGCTTCCTCCTCGACGCCTCCCCGACCTGGCTCGGCGAGGTGGAGTAGGCACCAGGCAGTGCGGAAGGGCGGTCCGAGGCGGCGGAGTGACCGCGCGGGCGCGGCGAGCGTCGTTCTCGGCGTGTCCTTCGCCCTCGGTGCGTGAGCGCAGTCAGGCGGGCGAGCCCTTGCCGACGACGCCTGCTCAGTGGCCGCCCAGCTCCCAGAGCTTGATGCCACCGAGGATGCCGGCCAGGTTGTCGACGATCTGGATCGACGGATCGACGTGGGCTGCCATGTGCCGGGCGTTCCCCCCGCCGAGGTACAGGCAGTCGTAGTTGACCAGCACCTCGAAGTTGGCGATCGCCTCGATCACCCGCCGCCGCCACTTCTGCACTCCGATCTTGTGCAGGGCAGCGTCACCGATCTGCTCGTTGTAGGTCTCTCCCTTCCGGAAGGGATGATGGGCGAGCTCGAGGTGCGGGGCGAGCTTGCCGTCCATGAACAGAGCACTCCCGACCCCGGTCCCGAGGGTTACGACCATCTCGAGGCCCACGCCGCTCACGACCGCCCAGCCTTGGAGGTCGGCGTCGTTTGCAACCCTCACGGGATGATTCAGCCGCGCCTCGAGAGCGCCTGCAAGATCGAAACCTCGCCACTTCTGCACCAGATCCTCGACCACATCGGTCCCTGGACCGTGCGCTGTCACGAAGTGCGGTGCCGTGAGGACCCTGCCCTTGCGCACCACCCCGGGGAACCCGACCGAGGCGCGGTCCGCCGCCGGGAGCGGAGCTGTCAGCGCCACGAGCTTGTCGACGAGGATCTCCGGCGGGCACGGATAGGTAGTCGGGACGCGCACCCGGTCCGCGAGGAGCTTGCCGTTGGCGTCGAGCACCGACGCCTGCACGCCGGTGCCGCCGACGTCGATCGCGAGGGTGGCCGGGCGGTTCGGCTCCCCTCCGAGGTCGGCACCGACGCCGGATTCCGCCGCCCGGGGAACGATCTGCCGAGCAGCCTCACCCTGCTGCGCGTCCGTCGTCTCTGGCACTCCCGGCGCCTCGCCTGGCTCTGTCATGCGCACATCCTCCTCGCCCCGCCGTCTGCCGCAGCCCCGACCGCCTCGTAGCTCCGGAGCAGCTCGAGCATCGTCCTCACGCCGCAACCGGTCGAGCCTTTCCGGAGCTCGTGGGATTCCTCCTCGGCTCTCGAGGGTCCCGCGATGTAGAGATGCGCCCATGGGGTGTCACCGACGAATTCTTCGAGCAGAAGCCCGGCCACGAGCGATCCGGCACTGCCGGGCTTGCCGATGTTCTTCATGTCGGCGACCTCGGAATCGATGTCCTTGCGGTACATCCGCGGGAGCGGCAGGTGCCAGAAGGGCTCGCCGGCCTCGTCGCCTGCGCGCTCGACCGCCGCGACGAGTCGAGAGTCGTTGCCCATCAGACCCGCCATCTTGCGGCCGAGGGCCACGACGCAGGCCCCGGTGAGCGTCGCGAGGTCGATGATGGCGTCCGGCGCCTCCTCTGCCGCGAGGGAGAGCCCGTCCGCCAGCACGAGGCGACCCTCCGCGTCCGTGTTGAGCACTTCCACCGTCTTGCCGTTGCGCGCCCGGAAGACGTCGCCGGGCGTGGTGGCCCGCCCACCGGGCATGTTCTCGGTCGTCGGGGTGATGCCG
>JAJYYT010000013.1 GCA_021800645.1 Actinomycetes bacterium | reverse complement strand
GAGCCCACCCACCCGCTGTGCGGGTACCGGCAACCGGCCCTGCCGGAACCACCGATAGGCGGTCTGGGGATGGATGCCTTGGGCCTCAGCCCACTCAGCTCAGCCCACTCAGCCAAGTTCATCACCGCTCAGTATTGATCGGGGGTGTGACAACTGTTGGCATCCCCCGCGCGCAGGTGTCTACAAACCGTCGCTTCGGGCGATCGGTATCGGTCGGGTCGCGCACGGTGCGCTCCGCGTGCCGAGAAACACGAGACCCTCCGTGCCATACTGCCGGCACCAGGCACTGTGTCGTCACGAGATCCCTCCACGCGCTCCCGATCCGAACTGACGCCGTCGCTCGTGCACGAGGCGGCGCGCGTCGCGCTGTACGCTGTCCCCGAGCCCGCGCGGCGCTGGGTGAGGATGAGGCGACGAGATGCCAGAACCACGGCCGTCGACCTCGCTGACCTGGACACCATCCTGTCCGAGGCCGCCCGCCGATTCGAGACGTCAGAGGACGAGGGTCGCAGCTACCTCCTCGGGGTGCGTATGGTGCCCCCTCCGTGGCCGACCGACCCGTTCTCGGACGCGTACCGCGCCTGGGTGTTCGACCTGTATCGCGCAGTATCGGGACGTGACGACTACGCGGTCGAGCACGAGTCCTCCCCTTTCGACTTCGACGCTGCAGTGCTCCGCCCATACCCCTTCACCACGGGGTCGGCCACGATCGTCGGCGACGACCTCTTGGCGCGCGGCGCGCTGATCAAGGCGCTGGGGCTCCCCGCTCCCGCACGCGTCGTGGAATTCGGCGCCGGATGGGGCAACCTCACGTCCGATCTGGTCATGATGGGCCATGACGTGACCGTGGTCGAAGTCGATGAAGGCTTCTGCCGCCTGATCGAGCGCCGCGTTCCGGAGGCTCACGTCGTCAGGGCCGACATGCTCTCCTTCGCCCGCGACCCAGGCGGTGGTCCGTACGACGCAGCCGTCTTCTACGAGTCCTTTCATCACTGCGCGGATCACATTTCGATGTTGGAGCGCCTGCACGACGTCGTTCGGACCTCAGGCGTTCTCGTCATGGGCGCAGAACCGATCGACCTCCTCCCATACCCTTGGGGTCTTCGCCTCGATGGACTTTCGCTGTGGTCGACCCGCCGCTACGGCTGGCTCGAGCTCGGCTTCGACGAGCGATATTTCGCACGCGCCCTCGCGCGAACCGGCTGGAGGCTCGCAGCGACCGACGGACACAGCGCAGGGACGGCCACGTTCGTGGCAACGTCGCGTTGAGCCCGATCCACCTGGCGCCCCCGCGATCGACTCGTCTCTCGCGCGGGCGGCTCCGATTAGAGCCGCTCGATACCTCGGTCCATGCTCGATGGCTGTCGGAGCGATCTCGTGTCCTTTCCTATTGCACGCGCATCTTCCTTCCCTCCCTCGTCACGACGCACACGCACGATCGGGCACGGCTCTCGACGCACGGGCAGCACGCCCACGAGACGAGGAAGGCAAGCGTCTATCCCACATGGCGTGGACTTCGAATAGTGCCGAATGCCCGTGCCGGCGTAAGCCCGCACCAAAGCTCTGCCACCTCGACGACGCGGCGGTGCAGTTCGGAGGACCGATCCTGGCCAATGGTCCCACGAGCTCAGCCGGTGACGACAAACCTGACGTCGGGCGCGACCTCCCGCGCTCCATACGTCCGGAAGAACGGCTACCGTGCCGCCACACAAGGGAGACCCATGCCGATCTTTCTCGCCAAGCTGCTCAACATCAAGCCTGGTCGACCAGCGCTGCTCCTGATCGGTGCCGCACTCTTCTGCATCATCTCGGGAGGCGCGATCTTTGCTGCAACCCAGCATCTGCCCCTGACCACCGGCTGGTATTGGGCGATCACCACCGCGACGACCGTTGGCTACGGGACAGTGACCCCGAAGAACCCTTCCGGGCGGCTCGTCGCGTCCGTGGTGATGCTGACGACGATCCCCCTGCTGGCAGGTGCGTTCGCACTCATCACCGGATCGGCAGTAGCGAAAGGAGTGAGAAGGCTCTTGGAGATCGTACCCAGGTTCCCCGACGGCTCGTACATTCTCGTCCTTGGCATGCATCCCGCGATACCCGTGGTGCTGGAGGAGCTCGAGTCCGCGGACAATGCAATCGTCCTTGTCGCCGACGTCGACCCCGCGAGCGTCCCCCACCACGTTCATCTGATCAAAGGGGACCCCAGCGACGAGCACGTGCTCGCACGCGGACGTCCCCGCGGGGCTTCGCGCATCCTGATCGCTGCCGACGACGACGGGGACGTCCTCGTCATCGCCGTACTGGTCCGACAGGAAGCCCCGGACGTGCCCGTCACCGCTCTCGTGAGCTCTCACCGTCTCATTCCCGCACTGAAGGACCTCGGGGTCCTCCAGGTGCTCTCTCCCGACGACCTGACCGGGCACACGGTCGCAAAGGGGCTCGAGGCTCCCCACGCGAGCGACCTGCTGATGCACCTCGTCCGAGGTGAAGGGCATCGCTTGGTCGAGCACGTCGTCGGCGCCGAAGAGCCGACCCGCTCGCTCAGCGCCATTCGGGGGGAGAGACGCGAGCTCGTTCTTGGTGTGGTGCGTGGCTCGTACATGTCTCTCGGTGTTGCCGACGACCCCGAAGTGCAGCCCGGTGACCTCCTTCTTCTCGTCGAGCCCAATGGCGTTCGCCGGCACGAGCACCGCGCTGGCGGAAGCCCACGCCATCCGCAGAGTGCGATCGCGGCACCCAGAGCCGCTCGTTCGTCCGATGGCGCGCCGCTTCGGGGTTGACGGGGGGCCGCCTGTTCTCCGTCGTCTGGTCTACGCCGCGTCTACGCCTCCTCGGCCAAGACGAGGTCGTGCTCGAGGCTGAACCAGGTCCGTGAGCAGCCGACCGGCGCGCCGGGTTCGTCAGGCTCGTGACGCTCGAAGTGGCACACCAGTGACGGTTTGACAGCGAAGACCGCGTCAGTCGTGAGGTACGGGCTTTCGTCGTCGAACAGGTGAGTCGTGACGGGTCGGTAGCCGAGGGCCGACACCTTGAGGTGGATGTGGGCCGGACGCCACGGATGCCGTCCCGTTGCCGCCAGCATTCGCCCGACCGGCCCGTCGTCGGCGATGCGATAGTCGGTCGGACGAACGGCCCAGAACCAGAAGCGGCCGTCAGGCCCGGTGTGAAACTTCCCTCGCAGGTTCTGCTCCGGCTGCTGATCGTCTTGGACCGCGTACTTGCCGTTGCTTGCGTTCTGCCAGACGTCGAGGGCGGCACCATCAATCGGCCGGCCGGCCGTGCTCTTTACCGTGCCCGACACGAACGCAGGATCGCCGTACCCGTCACGCTCAGCAATCGACTCACCCATCTGGCGGGTGCAGGATCCCGGCACGTAGAACGGCCCGAGGACGGTCGACTCGGTCGCCGTCTCTGTTCCCCGATTGGCGAGAAGATCGACGAGCATCGACACCCCGAGCGTGTCCGACAACAAGACGAATTCCTGGCGGATCGGCGTGCACGCCTTGCCCGTTGCAGTGAGGAACTCGATCGCGGCGGCCCACTCGTCCTGGGTGAGCTGCGTCTCCTCGATGAATTCGTGAAGGTGCCGGACCATCCGTTCGAGCAAGAACCGGAGCCGCTCGTCAGGCGTCGCCACGAAGCTCCGCACAACGGCAGCGGTGACGTCCCCAGGAGTCGTAGCCGCGGCTGATGCCATGGGTCGTGCCATGGTGAGACGATACGTCCCGCGACAAGGAGAGCTCTCTCCGGCGTGGGCCTCCGGTCCCAGGTCTCCTGGTCCGCATCGGCAGCCTCTGTCCATGCTCGCCAGCTCACGGCAAGCCGCGCCAATGCGAGCCAGAAAGTGGCCCAGCCGCAGGGAACCGGACACGAGCAGCGAACAGGGCCCCTCGAGCAGCGCAGAGCCGGACGCATCCTGACACCCCGCCCAATCAGGGAATTCACTCGGAGCGGACGACGGGACTCGAACCCGCGACCCTCACCTTGGCAAGGTGATGCTCTACCAACTGAGCCACGTCCGCGTGCTGCCTTCACTGTACCGCGTCGGTCCTCTGCGGTGAAAGCTCCAGCAGGGTCCGGTTCGGGTCGACCGCCGGCCCTGCCGCGGTCACGACGGGAGCGATCGCTCCCCGAAGAACGGGGCGGCCATCTCGTGAGCGGGATCCGAGGCGCGAGACGCCGACCCAGGAGCGAAGCGTGGTGACACTGGCGGACCGTCGCCTCGAGCGTCATGCCCGCCGAGCTTCGTGCCCACCGACCTTCATGCCCGCCGAGCTTCGTGCCCACCGACCTTCGTGCCCGCCGAGCTTCGTGCCCGCGTCACGCCCGCACGAGCGGTCCAGGGCGGCTGAAGCACCGCATCGACACACGCCGGGGACCCGGCTATCGACCGGTGTGCCCGAACCCGCCGGCGCCGCGGGTCGACCGGGCGAGCGAGTCCTCGTCGACGGGATCGAACACCGCCTGGACGACCGGCTGGAGGACCAGCTGGGCAATACGGTCGCCTCGGCGCACCTCGTAGCCCTCCTTCGGGTCGGTGTTCACGAGGAGCACTGCGAGCTCCCCGCGGTAGCCGGGGTCGATGAGGCCCGGAGTGTTGAGGCAGGTCACTCCGTGGTGGAGCGCGAGACCGCTCCTCGGCTGGACGAAGCCGGCGTAGCCCTCGGGAATGGCGACCACGACCCCGGTGGGCACGAGCGCTCTTCCGCCGCCGGCCGCGAGGTGCACGTCCTTGCGCGCGTACAGGTCCGCACCCGCATCGCCCGGTCTGGCGTACGACGGCACGGGGAGGCCCGCGTCGAGACGATGGAGCGGGACGGACACCGTTGGCGACATCGAAGCGGATGGTACCGCCGAGCTTCGCCCGCGACCTCGTGGGCGGCCTCCGTCGGCCTCGCCTGCGGTGCTCGACGTCAAGGTCAACGGAGCTGCGGATCGCGGCGCCGCACCTCGGGCCTGGATCCCCGGCAGGCGCCTGGCAGTAGCCTGTTACCCAGATGCTGGCGTGGATGGACCTCGAGATGACCGGGCTCGATCCCGCCAGGGACGCGATCGTGGAGATCGCGACGCTGCTCACCGACGACGAGCTCGCGCTCGTGGCAGAAGGTCCTGATCTCGTCGTCGCCACCAGCCGCGAGAAGCTCGACGCCATGAGTGACGTGGTGCGGGAGATGCACACCAAGTCCGGCCTGCTCGCGGCGATCGAGGCGTCGACGCTGACGCTCGAGGAGGCAGGCAAGACGACCCTCGCCTTCTTGGAGGCGCACATCTCGGAGCCGGGGACCGTGCCGCTGTGCGGCAACTCCATCGGCATGGACCGGCGGTTCCTCGCCGTGCAGCTCCCCGAGATCGAGCGGTTCTTCCACTACCGGTCGGTCGACGTGTCGACGGTGAAGGAGCTCGCGCGCCGGTGGCTGCCGGAGGTGCTCGCTGCCGCGCCGCACAAGCACGGCAGCCACCGCGCGATGGAGGACGTGAAGGAGAGCGTCGCAGAGCTCGCGTACTACCGCCAGGCGGTGTTCAAGAGCAGATGACGACGCCCGGGTCCACGACGCCGACGGTCGTGGACTGCCCGACGTCGGAGTCCCGGATCGGCTCCTCGTCGGCGACGAGGCGGGCGCCGTAGAAGGGCTCCGAACGGGCCGCGCCCCTATTTGTTCGGCTGCGGCGTCATGCGCAGGTACGGCCGAAGGGTCCTGAAGCCCTTGGGGAACTTGGTCTTCGCCTCCTCGTCGCTGACCGAGTTCGCGATGATCACGTCTTCCCCGTCCCTCCAGTTGACCGGCGTCGCGACCTGGTACCCCGCGGTCAGCTGGAGCGAGTCCAGCACGCGAAGGATCTCGTCGACGTTGCGGCCGGTCGAAGCAGGATAGGTGAGGGTCAGCTTCACCTTCTTGTCTGGGCCGATGATGAAGACCGAGCGCACCGTCAGCGTGTCGCTCGCGTTGGGATGGATCATGTCGTACAGATCGGCAACCCGGTGGTCCTCGTCGCCGATGACCGGGAAGTTGAGCGCGCTGCCCTGGGTGTCCTCGATGTCGGAAGCCCAGCGCTTGTGCGACTCCACCGGGTCGACCGAGAGGCCGATGAGCTTGGTGTTCCGCTTGTCGAACTCCGGCTTCGCCTTCGCGAAGGCGCCGAGCTCGGTCGTGCACACGGGAGTGAAGTCCGCCGGATGGGAGAAGAGGATCCCCCAGCTGTCGTCCAGCCACTCGTGGAAGTGGATGGTGCCCTCCGTCGTCTCTGCCGTGAAGTCCGGAGCGGTGTCACCGATACGAATCGCCATGTGACCTCCTTGGGGTCGGGGGCTGGTGAAGACTGCCTGCCGTTGTCGCGCTGCCTCCTGTGCCGCCCCATGCTAGACGTGCGCGCAGGGCGAAGCGAATCCTGACCATGTGGGTCGGGATTGTGCGCCGGTCCGTTCCTGTGCCGGACCCCGACAGGCCGCGGCGCTGCGTCGCCCGGCGTGGAAGTGCCCCGCCTTCGGGACGTGGAATGATCCCCCGGATGGAACGGGAGCGCACTCGTGTCCCGGAACGGACCGATAACGGTGATCACGCGATCGGACATGCGCGACCTCGCCGGTCAGACGCCACGATGAACCCCGGCTCCCCTCCGACCGTCGCCGCGTTCGATTTCGACGGCACCCTCACCAACGGAGGCAGCGTGCTGCCGTTCCTCGTCGAGGTCCGCGGTCTCGTTCCCGTCGCGCTCGCGGTCCTCCGGGCGCTTCCGAGGCTCCTGCATGCGGCGATCGTGGGCGGGACCGCCGCGGATGACGCGAAACAGATGCTGTTCGTGCGGCTGCTCGCCGGCTGCCCCGCCGCGGAGCTCGAGCGCATCGGTGCGCAGTTCGCAGAGGTGCACCTGCGGCGACGGCTGCGCTCCGACACCCGGGATCGCCTCGAATGGCACCGCAGGCAGGGGCACTACGTCGTCGTCGTCTCCGCGTCGCCGGAGGCCTACGTGCGACCCGCTGCCGCGCTCCTCGGCGCGGACGCTGCCCTCGCCACCCGCCTCGAGGTGGGCGGGGACCTCCTCACCGGGCGTTACGAAGGGAAGAACTGCCGCGGCGCCGAAAAGTTCGCCCGCGTGATGGGATGGATCCGCGCCCGAGGCCTCGGTCCCGCCCAGCCGGTGATATGGGCGTACGGGAACAGCCGAGGCGACCGCCGGCTCCTCGAGGCGGCGGACCACGGCGTGGACGCCGGCAGGCTCGGGCGCTTCGGCCGGCTCCGCCGCTTCCCCAGCCTCGCGCACGTGGCCCAGGCGGCGGCCGAGTCCGCTCGCCTCCCGGACTGCGGAGGACCCGCGTAGGCCACGCGCGGGCCCGCGTAGGGCCGGAGAGGCCGGCGCCGCTCAGCCCGAGAGGTCCTTCTCCATCTCGCCGACCGCCTCCTGGGTCACGGCGAGCGGCCCTCCGAGCACGGCCAGCCGGTCGACGCGGGCACCCCCCACGCCGACCCTCCCGGCCGTCTCGAGGAACGCTGCGAGCGCGCCGCCCACCCCGCTCGGCGCTTCGGTCAACAAGAGCGGCTCGGGCGCCGCCGACCCCGGACCGTCGGCCGCGACGACCGCACCGGCGAGCACGTCGCCGTAGCCGTCGCCGAGCGCGACGGTCAGGCTGCCGGTGCCGCGCCAGCCCGCGCCCGTAGGAGGCGGGGAGGTCTCGAGCTCGGCCAGCTCGACGGCGGTCGCCGCCGCGCCGGCGCCCGCCACGCGCAGGACCGAGGTGCCGAGCTGCTCGAGCGAGCTGACGAGACCGTCCGGCACGGCGAGCGGACCGCCTATCACGACGACTTGTCGGATGCCGAGCGCATCGATGACGAAAGGCACCTGCGGCGATAGGGAGGCGGGCGAGGTGAGGAGGATCGGGAGCCGCTGCGCGTAGGCGAACGCGCCGGCCGCCTCGGCGTCTTGGATGTCGGTACCCGCCGCCAGGATTGCAGTCGAGAGCGCGCCGGGACCGGCGGGTGCGCTCGAGGCGGTTCCTCCGGTCGCGTTGTACCGGCCGGCGCCCCCTGTCCCCTTCGACCCCCGGTACGCGCCGGAGAGGTCCAGCTTGCCGATGCCGCCGAGCTTCGCCGCCTCGAGCGCGATCTGCGCGGCGGTGTCGTACGCAGTCGGCCCGTCGATGCGTGCCACCTCCACGTCGGCGCCCAAGCCAGGGCCCCCGCCACAGGCGCGCGCGGGCGTCGAGCGCAGCGTGGCGACCACCGATGTCGACAACACGAGCGGCCCGCCGACCACATAGACGCGCGTGATGCCCTCCACGCGAAGGGCAGCGGCGGTCGCCCTGGACAGGCGTGTCGGCCGGGTGAGGAGGGTCCCGGTCCCGAGGGCGCGCGCGAGCGGGGCGCTCGCGAGCGCGTCGGAGTACGCCGCGGCCGAGGCGAGCACGACGGGGCGTGTCGACGCGCTCCCCGGGCACTTCCTCGCTGCGGGTGTGAATTGGTGCTCGAGCTCCCTCGCCGAGGTGCCGACGGCTGTCGAGCCGCCGATCCTGGCGTCGGAGAAGGTCGTCGGCACCGGGTCCGGCAACGACTGGATCGTCGCGGGCGAGTAGAAGTGCTCGACGATCCTCTGCCAGGTCCAGTTCCCCTGGCCGTCGTCTGTGCCGACCGCGTAGCCGAAGGCCCCCCACTGTCCCATTCCGACCCCGTGGCCCCACCCGTGGCCGATGATCTCGAGAGGCTGGCCGACGCTCTGGCTCACCGTGAAGTAGCTGGACAGAAGACCGAGGTCGTTCACGAATGTGGCGGCGGCCACGATCTGGCTCGCGCCGTTGCCCGCGATCGTGACCTCGGTCGCTCGCCCGCCCCATGTGCCGTAGCCGTTGCGAGCCGAGACCGTGACGGTGGGCGTGGTTCCCTCCTGCGGCCAGTACTGGGAGATCGTGGCGAGCGGGACGCGCCTGGTCCAGTCGTGGCTCGAGTTGCACAGACCCGGATTGCTCGCTGTGAGGCACACGCCGTCGCCTGCGTCGGGCACGGGTGTGAACGGTGAGCCCTCCGCGCCGCTCGAGGTGTACCCGCCGGTCGAGGCGGAGTAGGCCGTGGGGGCGATCGAGCCGTTCGGCATCACCATGACCTCCCCGGCGGTGTCCTGCGCGGCAGCTGTGCTGTTCGCGGTGAGGTACTTCGTCCCCCGATAGATCTGACAGGTCAGGTCGCACGTTGTCGCGTAGCCCCCGTAGCCTCCCGGGGAGCTGAGGACGTACGAGCGGGCTGCGACGGCCTGGGCTTCGAGCGCCTGGAACCCCCACGGGCGGCCCTGCGGTCCGGCCGTGCCGACGTTTCCCCAGTCCGAGATCGACTCGCCGGGCACGACGTCCGCGACGTACTCCTCGAGGGGAAGGGTGTTCACCGTGCGCGCCTCGCCTGCCGAGTCGTAGACGCCCCTCAGTGTCCCCTGGACGAGAAGCTGTGTGCCGTCGTCCGCGCACAGCGTGAGCAGAGATCCCGGGGTCGCCGGCTTCACGACCGGTGTCGAGACGGTCTCGCCCTGCACCGGGGTCCACGGGCCGCTGCATCCTGTCCCGGTCGCCACGGACCAGGCCCCCGCCCCTTCAGGGGTGTACGACACCGCATGCACCCCTGTGGTGCCGGTGGCCACCAGCGCGCCTGACGAGGCGACCACGAGCCTCGATGTGTCGTTCTCGGTCATCGCGACCCGGACGTCGACTTCGTCGGACGGCAGGGCCGACCTCGCGGACCGCTCGACGGGCGCGCTCGACTCGCGCTGGCCGGACGCCTGCGGTGACCCGCCCGCCGCATGCGTCCAGACCACGGGGAGCAGCGCGCACAGTGCGGCGCCGGCGACGACGGCGGTGCGGTGAACGGGCGCCAGGCCGAGCGTGCGTGCGATGCGCGATGGTACCGCTCGGCGCGAAGGGCGGCGGGAATTGCGCTCTTACCCACGTGCAGGGGTGCGCCGCGACCCGTCGCTCGCGTCCTCTGGCGAGAGCCGTGCCTACACTCACGCCCCGTGCGCGTCGACCAGGTCATCCCCTCGCTCGCCAGTCGCGACGCGATCGGCGTGCACTCGGTCAACCTCACCCGAGCGCTGCGCGCGGCAGGCATCGAGTCCGACATCTTCTACGGAACCTGCACCCCGGACGTCGCCGAGGTCGGCCGGCCAGTTGGCATGCTCGGGCGCCGCAGACGCGAGCGCTTCCTCCTCTACCAGGCGTCGATCGGCAGCCCGGTGTTCGACGTGCTCATGGCGCATGACACACCGATCCTGGTCAACTACCACAACATCACGCCCGCCGGTCTGCTCGCGCCCTGGGAACCCACGATCGCATACGAAGCCTCCTACGGACGAGCCCAGCTCGAACGATTGGCGTCGCGCTCCGTGCTCGCGGTCGCGGACTCGCACTTCAACGAGCTCGAGCTGCAAAGCCTCGGCTACCAGAAGACGGCGGTCGTGCCCCTCCTCATCGACATGACGCGCGCCGGTCCCTCTCCGGACCTCGCGACGGCAAGGCGGCTCGCGGCCGACAAGGCGCGAGGCGGCGTCGACCTCCTCTTCGTCGGGAAGGTCTCGCCGCACAAAGCCCAGCACGATCTCGTGAAGATGCTCTCCGTCTACCGGCGGGTCTACGACGCCCGCGCCCGCCTGCGGCTCGTGGGGTCGCCGCTCGGCGAACGCTACGGTCCGGCGCTCACCGGCTTCGTCCACGATCTCGGGCTCGACGGAGCCGTCGAGCTCACCGGATCGGTCGGCCCCTCGGTCCTGGAGGCGTACTACCGTGCCGCGGACGTCTTCGTCTGCGCCTCGGAGCACGAGGGGTTCTGCGTCCCGGTCGTCGAGGCGATGGGCCACGGCGTCCCGGTCGTCGCGTACGGCGCGGGCGCGCTGCCCGAGACCGTCGGGGACGCCGGGCTCGTGCTCGCGTCGAAGGAGCCGCTCAGGTTCGCGGCGGCGGTCCGGCGCGTCGTCACCGACGACGGGCTCCGCTCCCGGCTCTTCGAGGCGGGCCTGCGCAGGGTGCGGACGTTCGCCGCCGAGACCTCGACGGCTCGGTTCGTCGAGCTGCTGCGAGAGGCGACCGCAGCCTAGCTCGACCTGGATCGGCCTGGGTGCTCAGAGCCCCAGCTGGCCACGATCGACGCGGGAGGTAGCCTGGCACGATGCGGCGCTTCCCCCTTGCGTTCCTTCTCGTCGGCGCGATGAGCCTCCTGGCGGCGGGAGGTGCGGTCCTCGGCGCGTTCGAGGCGCCGACAGGCTACGACCTCGCGGTGCACAACGGTGCGGGCGAGACCCTCCTGGCCACCCGGGTGGCCGGCAGCTACACGTCCAACCAGCTCTCCGGCACGATCGTGAAATTCGTCTTCACGGCTCCCGACCACGTCGCAGAGGAAGCCGTCGCACCGTCGGGGAAGGTCGAGGCTCGCCGACGACTCACAGGGCCGCAGGCCTCGGCGGTGCTCGGCCCGGTGCGTGGGCTCCTCTCCATCCGGACGTTCTTCCCGCGCGGCCACTACTTCGAGAACGTCGAGCCCGCACGCGACCTCGTCCCACCGTCCCAGCGTGCCGCGGTCACCGGCACGTACCGCACCAGGGTCCAGCTCGGCGGCGGTTACGTCGTGGGGGTCTTCCTGCGCGTCGAGGCGACCGACGGGTCGCAGCACATCGCAGACACCGTCGATTACCGCCTCTCGAGCGTCGACGGGTGGGCGCGATCGCACTAGGAGCCGTGCCGGGCACCGTGACGCCGGGCACCGTGACGGCTGCACCGTGACGCCGGGCACCGTGACGTGAGCGGTCGCGCCCTCGTCCTCGCCGCGATGCCCCGCGAGCTCCGGCCGCTCGTCCGGCGGCTCGGCCTGCGCCCGACGAAGCTCGGAGGAGTGCCGGCTTGGGGCCGCGAGGACGTCATCGCAAGCGCGGTGGGCGTCGGACCGGCTCTCGCCGGAGCCGGGACGGCGCTCGTCCTCGAGGAGGTCGCCCCAGACAGCGTCTTGGTCACCGGCGTCGCAGGCGCGCTCGACGCCTCGCTGCGCGTTGGCGACACCCTCCGCCCGGCAAGGGTGGTCGACGTGCGGACCGGCACGGTGTTCACCCCGAGCCGAGGCCGAGGCGGGACCGGCGTCCTCGCCACCGTCGAGCGCATGCCCCTGGTCGGCACAGGTCCCGCTGGTCACAGCACGACACCGCCGATCCCAGAGGAGGCGACGGCGGTGGACATGGAGACCGCAGCGATCGCCGCTGTCTGCGAGGCGCGAGCCGTGCCGTGGGGCGTCGTCCGTGCGATCAGCGACGTCGCGGGGACCCTCACGCCACGGATCGCGTCGCTCCTTCTCCCCGACGGACGCGCCGACATCCCTGGGGCGGTGCGCATGGTGTTGGCAGATCCCCGTACGCTCGGACGCCTCGTCCGGCTCGGGAGAGACGCGGCCCGGGCGGCGCGCGCCGTGACCGGCGAGGTCATGGTCGAGCTCGAGCTCGTGACGACCCGCGACCTCCGTCGTCGCGATGACCGCGGCAATGTGGATCTCGACCAGCAACCGGGCTCCTAGGCTCCGAGGACAAGGCCGCCGGCCAGCAAGGCGGCCAGCCGGCCAGCCAGGCAGCCGGCCGATCGACCGATGACCCTGGCATCCTGACCAGCCAGAACAGGCGCGCGCTCGACGTGAGCCCGCGCGAACCCGACAATGGAGGCCGTGACGACCTCATCTTCCGCCGGAGCCCAGCAAGCCGCGGGGTTCTCCCAGCGCCAGCACATCCTCGACACCGCCCTCGCGCTGATGTCCCAGCGGGGCGTGGACGGCACCAGCATGCGCGACCTCGCCGCCGCCGCCGGGCTGAACGTCGCATCCTTGTACCACTACTTCGCCTCCAAGCGGGAGCTCCTCGTCGCGGTGCTCCAAGAGCGCGGCTTCATCGAGGACCTCGCGGCGTCGACCGGCCGTGCCTCGATCGCTCGGGACGACTTCGACGGGCTGGCCGACATGCTCGACGACATCCTGGGCTCGATGCTCGAGGTCGAGGACTTCATCCGCCTGATGCTCGGCGAGGTCATGCGAGGAGAACAGACCGCTCACGCCGTCGGAGTCGAGCTCTTCGAGGCGACGCAGAAGGCCCTCGAACGCTGGCTCGAGGAGTCCGAGCCGGCCATCTGCGACGGGCCGGGCGCACCCGCGGTCGCCCGAGTCCTCCGTGCGTTCATCGTCGGGCTGTTCTTCGAGCACCTCGCCGGGGTGCTCGGACCTTCCGACGACGCGCGGAAGGCGCTACGAGAGCGCTCCGCAGAGGCCGCCGCGGCCCTCCGGGCCCGGCTCTGACGGGACGGTGCGGTCGGCGACGATCCCTGCCTTCAGCCCTCTCGATCGACGGCGTGCCGGCAGAGGTCTTCGAGGCTGACCCACTCGAGGGTGGCGGCATGCGTCGCCTCGAGCACGACCTCGGGCGCCACCCCTGCCTCCAGCGCCTCCTGCCAACGCGGCGCGCACAGGCACCACCGGTCCCCGGCCCGGAGGCCGGGGAACCCTGGGCGAGGCGTCGAGAGATCGTTGCCGCGAGACTTCGAGAACTCGAGGAACTCCGCCGTCACCCGCGCGCACACGGTGTGGACGCCGAGGTCCCCCACGCCCGTGTTGCAGCACCCGTCACGGTAGAAGCCGGTCATCGGATCGGTGCTGCAGGGCTCCAGCTCCCCTCCGAGCACGTTCTTCGCCACGCTCCGCTCCTCCCAACGGTCCAAAATGACCCGACTCGACCGATCCGGCCCCGCTCATCGAGCGACCCCGAGGTGACCCTGTAGCTCCGCGACCAGCGCGTCCATGAGGTCCCCTGGGGCGGAGCCGGAGATCACGAAGAAGTTCCGGCCTCCCGATTCGTCCGGCGTGCAGTTGACCCGCAGGACGTCGCGCCCCGTGTGCACTCGGAACCGGCGCTGGCGGACCCCGACGAAGTCGGGACCTTGGCGCTCGTCGAACATGAAGAACGACACGGTCGGGTCGGGGGGCACGAACGGCTCCGGCGCCTGGAGGCGCGCCTCTGCGAGCGGGACCGGGACGACGCTCGCGGCGAGGGCTTCGCGAAGAGCGCGCAACACTCTCGGCGAGACCTCCTCCAGCGGCTCTGTGCAGGCGACCTGCGCGACCATGCGCACAGGGCCGACGAAGTTCCCGATGAGGCCCTTCGCGCCCGGACGGCTCCGGTTGGAGACCGCGGTCGTGACGACGAAGCGCTCGGCCGAGGCCACACGCGCGAGCGACATCTCGAGCCAGGAGAGCACCACCACGAAGGGCATCGCCTCCATCCCCGGCGTCACGTCGACAAGGCGCTGCCATTGCCCTGCGGGCACGTTGAAGAAGCGGGTGCGCGGGCGGGACCGCTCTGGGAGGGTCATCGGCCACGTGCCGGCGGCGACCGGCTCGTCCCGCAGCGCTCGCCAGTGGTCGACCGCACGCCGCTGGAGCGGCTCCGGCACCGGGTTCTCGAGGACCCATCGCAGGTAGCTCCCGTGCGCCGGGAGCGGGAGGTCCGGCGGCGTCTTGCCGGCGTGCAGCGCGTACGCCCTCGACAGCTCGGCCGCCACGAGCGTCCCTGACTCCCCGTCGCAGAGCGCCTCGGCGACGAACATCGACAGCACGTGGGTCTTCGGCGCGACCACGTACAGCGTCGCCTGCAGGCGCGGCTCGTCCCACGGCGACAGGTCGCGGTACTCGGCCTCGACCGCGACGACCGCCGCCGCCAGCGCCTCGAGCTTCGGACGGTCGTCGAGTCGGACGACGCGCGTCACACCGCTGCGGAACGGCGTCACGAACTGCGTCGAAGTCTCCACGCCGTCTCCGGGACCGGGCTCGAAACGGACGCGCAGCACGTCGTGAGCCTCGACCACGTCGTCCACCGCCCGCACCAGTGCGTCCACGTCCAGCTTCCCGTTGAGCTGGTACACCCAGCTCATGAATTCTCGGCTCGGGTTGTGCGGCGCCATCAGGAGCGAAGAACGCTGCGTGAGCGACAGCGGCGCAGCCTGCACCGCGCTCTCGGGCTCGGGCGCGCGCTCGCCCAAGAGGTCGCTCGGTGCGGCCCGCTGCGCCGTGCTCATGCCTGCTC
>JAJYYT010000331.1 GCA_021800645.1 Actinomycetes bacterium | reverse complement strand
CGACAAGGAGCTGAAGGCGCTCCCCATCGAGTACGCCGACTGGCATGGCGAGTGGAACTACACGGTCAAGCCCGACGCCAGCCATGCGAGCACGTAGTTCTCACGCGGGCCCTAAGTGTGAAGGTTGTCGGTGAATAGGCCCCGTTGATGCCGCTGACTTCGACGTAGAAGTACCCATTGTCGTTGAAGCTGTTCCCGCTGACCGTCTTGTCGATGGCCCCCTGCTGGGAGGAGAAGCCCAGCAGGCTGTCGGTGACAGCCTGCGTGGCAGTACCTGTGAGCCCGTTGCCGCCATGGTAGAACTGCCCGTTGTAGAACTGGCCATAGTAGAACTGGCCGTCGAAGAACTCCCCGTTGTAGAACTGCCCGTTGTAGAACTGGCCATTGTAGAATTGCCCGTTGTAGAACTGGCCGTTGTAGAACTGGCCGTTGTAGAACTGGCCGTTGTAGAACTGTGCGGACTGGTCGTTGTTGGCGGGGTTCTCCGCCTCGAGCTCGGTGACTGTGAGGGCGGTCGTGGGTGTCTGGAGCGACGAGTAGAGCGTTGTGATGTCGCTGTAGAGCGAGAGCGCCAGGTTCGCGTGGACGTCGGCGAGCAGGGCTGTGACGTGCTCGCCCGGGAGGATCGGCAGCTTGTACCAGAGATCCTCGCCGGAGAAGGTGAGCGCTCCGCTCGCCGAGGGATCGCCCGAGAGCGGTGCGGCTGTCTGCCAGCGGGTGTTGCTCGGTGCGAGCGCGTAGCTGGGCTCCATCGAGACGTCGTCGACGGTCGGGCCCTGTGTGCGGTCACCGGGGGTGATGTCCGCGAAGGAGATCCTCGTCGTCGCACCGGTGGCCGTCAGCTGGTAGGTGTGCTCCTGCCATGCCACGGGACGGCCGACGCTGGTCTGGTGGACGTCGGCGGCCTGCTGCCCGGCCACCGAGACTGTGAGGTCGTGGGTGTACCCGGGGGTCTGGTCTCCGTTGACGCCGGACCAGAACGTGAGTGTGTACTGGAGCCCCGGGACGGTCGGGACTGTCTCGTAGAGGCCCCCCGGCACGCCCGTGCTGCCGGCCAGGTCGATCGAGTTGTCGCCGGGACCCGACACGGAGTTCCAGTAGGCGTTCGCGACGTCGTCAACGCTGCCCGCACCCTCGTATACGGAGGGCGTGAACACCGTCCATCCCGGGATTGTCGCCGTGCTCCCTGTGCGGACCGTGACGAAGCAGGGGAGGCTGCGTCCCCTTTCGCTCGAGGCCGGCGCGAGGCATGTCGATGTGCCCAGGAGGGGGACCGGGCTGTGGAACTCGCCGTTCACGACGGCGTTGTCGCTCGTGACCGTGACTGCCACCGGCGCCGCCGACGGCCCCTGTTCCAAGGTCCCGCCGACTGTGGCGACCTCGAGGGCGGTGACCTGGTAGGCGGTGGCGCGCTCGAGGAGGGAGACCGGGACTGTCCATGCACCTGTCTGGCCCACCTTCGCCCGCGCGAGCCAGTCGCCTGTCGCCGCGACGACGACCTGCGCTGTCGGTGCGGCCGTGCCGCTCACGGACACGGTGGGCGTCGGCTCCGAGGAGCCGCTCGGCGGGGCGACGATCTGCGGCGTCGCCAGGCTGGAGTCGATCGTCGTGGAGGCGCCGGCGGGCGGGGTCTGCCCCGCCACCAGGCCAACCGACGCGATCGACGTGCCGACCGTGGCGGCGAACGCGAGAAGGACCGATCCTGGACGCCTTCCGAACGGCATGCGCATGTGAGAGCCCCCGCCTGTCGGGGCCGGCACGCTCAAGCCCCCTCCGCCGATCGGCGCAGCATATCGACATGTCCCTCGGACTGCAATGGCAGCTCCGGCGGGGGCCGGCCTCAGGTGCGGCAGAGCCCGAGCGCGAGCTCCCGCGCGGCGCCGAGGTCGAGCGCACGACCCGCGGCCTGCTCCCGTGTGGCGGCCGTCCCGAGCCGCTCGCGCGCGCGCTGGAGGTGGCGGGCGATCTCGGCCTCCTCGTGGTCGACCCGGCGCGCGCCGATCGCCTCCCTCGCGGCCTCCGCCGCGCCGAGGAGGCGGCACGCCGCGGCCGGGGCCTCGTCGGCGACGAGCATGGCGACGTCCTCGACCATGGTGGCGAGCAGCCACCGGTCGCCGGTGACCGCATACGAGCCCAGTGCCCGGGCGTAGTCGCCTCGGGCGGCGCCTGCGTCGCCGAGCTCCCGCCGGCAGTTCCCGAGGTTCTGGAGGCACGTCGCGATCCCGAGGAGGTCGCCGATCTCCGAGAAGCCTCGAAACGCGTCGGCGAGGTGGGGGATCGCGTCGGCGTAGTCGTGCCGGAGGTACCCGATCATCCCGAGGTTGTTCTCCGACACCGCGACGCCCCAGCGGTCCCCGAGCTCGGTGCGGAGGTCGAGCGACTGCGCGGTGAGCCCCCGAGCGAGCTCGTAGTCCCCCCTGTTGGCCGCTGAGATCGCGAGGTTGGCCAAGGCCGTCGCGACGTTGGCCGATTCGCCGAGGGCTCGATGGATCTCGAGGCTCCGCTGGAAGTGGTCCCACGCCTCGGCGGGCGAGCCCTGCTGGTTGGCGACGAGGCCGCGCACGTGCTCGACGCGCCCGAGGCCGGCGCTGTCGCCGATCGGCGCGAGGAGGCGCTCGGCGATCGCGAGCTCGGCGGTCGCCTCCTCGTAGCGGCCCTGCTTGCGCAGGGGCTCCGCACGGGCGAGGTGCGCGTGCCCCCGACCGGCGTCGTCGCCGGCCGCCTCCGCGAGGGCCAGCACGGTCGAGTAGACCTCCTCGGCCGCCGCCCACTCCCCGGGCAGCTCGAGCACGGCCCCGAGCTGGAGCAGCACGGGCGGCCGCTCGGCGTCGGGGAGGAGCGTGCCCAGGCGCCTGAAGTAGTCGGCGGCGGCCTCGTTGGCGAAGCGCGCCCTGGCCGCCTCGCCGGCGCGGAGGAGGTACTCCCGCTTCTTCGCCTCGTCGCGCGAGCACCAGAAGTGGTGCGCGAGCAGGTCGAGCGCATCCGGGTCGGTGGACTCGAGCCAGGCGCCGATCCGTCCGTGCACCGCCGCGCGGAGCGCGAACGGGAGGCTCTCGTAGGCGACCTCCTGGATGACCGCGTGGGTGAAGGCGTACACGTCCGAAGCCCGGTCCTCGTGGACCACGAGGTCCTCTGCGCACAGACGGCGGAGCTGGCGGTCCACCTGCCGCGGCTGGCCCAGCGCCGGATAGGCGCCGGAGAGGGTCCCCGCGGCGAACTCGCGGCCGATGACGCTCGCGACCTTGAGCGTGCGGCGTGTCGAGTCGCCGAGGGTGTCGATGCGCGACAGCACCAGGGTGGCCAGGCTCGGGGGGAGCTCGATCGAGGCCGCCGCCGCGTCCGAGGGGTCCGGCACGGTGTCGTGGAGGTAGTTGGCGAGCTCGCCGAGG
>JAJYYT010000330.1 GCA_021800645.1 Actinomycetes bacterium | reverse complement strand
CCATGCGCTCGACCGCCCCTGCGCGCTCGTCTTCGGGCAGCGTCTCGCACTGGCGGACGAACGCCAGCCACTCGGTGCGCGGGAAACCTCGTGGGCGCTCGTAGAGCGAGTTCGCCCGTTGGAGTGATGAGATCTGCTCGTCGAGAGCGCGCCGCCGGCCCGCGTTCTCGCGTGCGCGACCCACCTGGTCCCTCTCCCTCTCGTGGCACCCAGCGTCGAAGTACGGCTCGTCCCAGTCGTCGTCGCTTCGCGACCAGCTCGCGCGCGCCGAGTGGCACGCGTCGCACTGCGTGAACCACGGTGCGCAGAGCTCGCCGCACGAGACGCACCGGGCCACCCCGTTCTCGACCGCTCGGTCGAGCGCCGCGTTCAGCAACTCGGCGAACTGCACCAATCGCCGTCCGACCTCGTCGTGCTCGACGCCGAGCCTGCCGGGGAACGCCAGGGTCGCCCAGCGCAGCCCCACGAGCTCGCGAATGGCGCGCTCCAGCGCCTCGGCTCCGGCTCTGTCGTGCAGCGCAGGCACCCGGACCCGGCCATCGCCGGCCAGCACGCGCCCGATCGCCGCGAGGAGCGCAGCGTCGACCGGGTCGTCCGCGTCGAGGGGGGAGCGGGCAAGTCGCCATGCGTCTTGCAGATCGAGCAGTCCGAGCGCCCTGCGATTCCTGCCCGAGCGTACGACCGTTGCCCGCTCGAGGACGCGCAGCCTCCGAGCGATCGGATCGGTCGGCGCCACCGACACCCAGTTCAGACCCTCGGCCGCTCGCCGCGCCTCCGCTTCCCATGCCCCGAGCGCGCCGCGCAGCCCGAGCGGGGTGGCAACGCCGAGCGAGGCAAGGTCCGGCCCGAGCATGGCCTTCATGACTCGCCGGTGCGCCCGACGGCCCTCGACGATCTGCAAACCCGGGAACGCCGATCCGAGTAGCTTGTGCGACGCAGAGAACCCCGGCACGCCTCGAAGCGTCGTGACGACGCCTTTGTTGGAGAGGCCGAACCGTCCCGCCCGCCCGCCGATCTGTGCGATCTCCCAGGTATCGAGCACCCGGCGCGACGTGCCGTCGAACTTGTCCGTCTCCGAGAAGACGACGGCGTCGATCGGGAGGTTGATACCGTGGCCGATCACGTCGGTAGCGACCACGACGTCCGTCTCGCCACAGACGAACTTCGCGACCTGCGCTCGCCGAACCTCTGGGGGGAGCGAGCCGTACAGCACGCTCACCGCCCGTCCCTGCTGGTGCATGAGACCCGACAGGTGCAAGACGGCCTTGCGAGAGAAGGCCACCACGCAGGAGCGTCTCGGAATCGCGTCCAGTGAGATCGGCTCGCCGATCTCGAGCGGCACGAGGCGCTCCACCCAGACGACCTCGGCGTCGTCGCCGAGGGCCCGACGAACGAGCGGCACGGCGCCGACCTCGCCGGTCAGGTACAGCTCGTCGACCTCTGCGCCTGCGAGCAACCTGGTCCACGCCCACCCGCGGTCGGGGTCTGCCGCCCACTGGACCTCGTCCAAGACGAGCAGGCGGGCCCGCATCGGGGCCATCTCGGCCGTGCAGCACAGGACGGGAGCGTTCTCGTTGACGCGCTCCTCGCCCGTGACGAGCCCCACGCGCTCCGCCCCCAGTCTCTCGGAGAGCCGGTCGTGTACCTCCATCGCGAGCATGCGCAGCGGCGCCGCGTAGATGCCCGCGCCGACCTGCGCCAGGCGCTCGACGGCCAGGTGGGTCTTGCCGGAGTTCGTCGGCCCGATGTACGCGACGATGCGACTTGGGGCGTTGCGTCGTAACGGGAAGCGAACCGAGACGGAGCTCGGAACCGCCCCGCGCTCCGCGGTTCGACGCGCGCGCGACGAGCGCAGCCTCGCTTCCTCGAGCTCATCGGGGAACAGCGCCAGCACTTCGTCCAAGTGCTCGGTGAGCACGAGGTGCATGTCCGCAGCGCTCTTGTAGTACGGATTCGCGGTGAATACGTCGAACACGTCGTGCTCGGCGATGAAGCGCTCCAGCCAGACCGGCGAGACGCCGCGCTCTCGGGCGACACGTCGGACCGTGCGCCACGTCTCGTCGTAGCCGGGCCGGATCGCGCGCATCGCCTCGGCGAACCGCTTGCCGGCTTGCGGGCTCGTGACGCCGTGGTCGACGCGCCAGGCAGCCACGTCTCGATAGGACGCGTCGCGAAGCAAGGTGGCATCCGCCTCCACGAGATCGGCGATCGTCTCTCGTTGCGCCGTCACGCGACGCCGCCTCCCCACCCCCCGGCGGATAGGGGGCCTCCCAGCACGAAGACCCGAACCTCCAGCCCGGCACGTCTCGCCATGCGCACGGTCTGCCAGGTCCCAGAGCGCCGGGACCTGGCGTCGTCCTCGCCGTGGGCGGGGAACGCGATCAGCACGTCGGAGCACTCGACGATCCGCTGGTTCCGGTCCTTGTAGGTGGTTCCCGCCCCCATCTCCTCGACCTCGACGCCGTACGGCCCAACAGCCTCCGTGATCGCCCGGCGCCGCCACCAGTGCTCCACGCGTGAGCGGTCCGCGGGCACGACGACGCGGTGGCGCGCACGGGGGGCGTGCCGCCACAGCCACGCACCGACGAACGCGTCGACACCGACGCAGGCTCCGGTCGTGTACTCGGCTCGTTCGGGGGCGCCGGCCAGCACGGCGTCGAGCACGCCGACCACCACCCGCTCTCCCGCTTCTGTGAGGTCCCGAGCCCCGCTGAACCCGTAGCGCGTCGGTGCGCGGTCCGCCGAAGCGGCGCCGCTCACATCTCCCGGGTTCCTCGGGACAGAGGTCATGCCTCTGTGCCGTCCGATACGTACGGGACGCTCCCGACCCGGCCACGGCGGCCGCGGTCGTCAGACGCGGTGCCCGTGCTCGCCATCGTCCCCCGCCTCGGGCGCGGTCTCGCTCGTGCAGACGTCGCCGCCGGTGGCATCCACCCACACGGGTTCGCCTCCGCCCCCATCGAGCGCAACCGGCCAGCCGCAGTGGCGGCACCGTCCGACGGCGTCCCCGCCGTCGGGGCCGAACACGGCCTGTTCGCCGAGCACGGGGACGAGCGAGTCCTGGAGGGCGTCGAGCAGGTTCACGACGCCCCACAGCCACGGCGAGTCCGGGTTGGCGGAGTCCGTCGCGAGCTCCACGAGCCCGTGCTTCTGCGCCCGCAGCAGCACGGGGTCCAGTTCCGGGCTGCCCAACGGCATCGTTACCTCGATCCGAGTGGTCATACCGATATGGCTCGCAGTGCGTTCCGAGCGCTCGCGGCGCCGCACGGACCCGCCTCGCCATCGAGCGCCAGAACGCGAGTCAGGCCCGGCCGAAGCCGGGCCTGGTGCACGGAACGCGACCTTTTACGCCGAAGCGTGTTCAGCCAGTTCCGACTTCGGGGTGATGCCGGC
>JAJYYT010000329.1 GCA_021800645.1 Actinomycetes bacterium | reverse complement strand
ACTCCCGCCTTCTCGAGGATCGAGCGTGCAGTCGGGAACGCGGACGAGGTGAAGATTGTTGTGATCGTCGCGTACGCGGCCGTCGTGGGCCGCTTGGACTTCGGCATCGACGCGATCCACTTGGCGAAGGGCGTCAGGCCTGTCGCGACGGGATAGGAGACGTCGAAGACGTTGTCGAGGTGCTGCTTGAAGATGTCCGGCGCGCCCCCGGCACCTTCGACGAGCGCGTAGCCGAAGCGGTGCGCGACCTTCGCGGAGGGCAAGGTCAGGAGCGACGAGAACGGGCCGATCGTGAGTGTCACGTGGTCGTGAGCGATCAGGGTGTCGTAATTGGTCGCGGCCTGCGTCGGTGTCGACTTGTCCGAGATGATCTTGAGCTCGATCTTGCGGCCCAGCAGGCCGCCGTGGGCGTTCTGGTAGGCCTGCCAGAGGTGGTACCCGCGTGTGAAGTCCTTGCCGGCGCCGGAGAAGTCTCCCGACAGCGACAATGAGGCGCCGATGACCACCGGCTTTGCGGCTGCGGCGCGCTCGTGGGCGCCCGGCGCGGCGGCCGAGAGACCTGCCCAGCCGGCGAGGACGACCCCCGCCGCCAGGGCCCCGGCCGTGCCGGTCCGTGCGAGCACCTGGCCGGGGATGCGCCGCGCGCTCTGCTTGGGTTGCGAAGGGCTCGAGCCGCCGATCGGCCCGCGACGCCCTCTCCTTGCTCTCCATTTTCTGCTCATGCTGTGCATGGCCCCTCCCTATGATCGTGCCTTGCGCTGATGGAAGGCTCTTACTGGTAGCGGTGACATGGCGAGATGTGCGGTCATCGGGACGTGTGGTCGAGCGAGCCGATTGGCGAAGTGGCAACCGACCCCGTCTGGGCTCCGTCCCCCCCTGCCGGCGGCTCGCCGGCTCTGGTGCCGCCGACTCCCGTCGCCGGCTCGGCGTCCGTGGGCAGCGGGTTGAGCCCGTCGCTGACCTGGGCCTCTTCGCTCTCGAGGACCATGCCGGCCCCGCGTGCCAGGACCTTCGCGAGCGCGGCGAAGTCCTCCTCGCCCATTCCGGCCCCGATCGCGGCCTGGAGCAGCTCGTGGACGAGCCCGGCGACCGGCATGGGGACCTCGAGCGAGCGGGCGGACGCGAGCCCGAGGTCGAAGTCTTTGTGGAGCAGGCGCGTCGTGAACATCGGTTTGAAATCGAGGTTCACGAGCGCCGGGGTCTTGTACCGGGTGAACATCGATCCCATGACCGAGTCGTTCAGGAATGAGAGGAAGTCTCGGCGCGCCACCCCGCCTTTCTCCGCGAGCAGCGTGACCTCGACGAGCGATTGGAACACCACGCCCAACAGGAGGTTGTGGCAGAGCTTCACGAGCCTCGAGAGGTCCCCGTCTCCGACGTAGGTTGCTTCTCGGGCGACGACGTGGAGGAACGGCAGCACCTCTTCGAAGGCGTCGCGCGGGCCCGACACGGCCATCGTGAGCTTTCCTGCAGCCGCGACCTTTGGGTTGCCGCTCACAGGAGCGGCGAGGAAGGCGACGTTCCGCTCGCCGAGCACACGCCGTGCCTCGGCACTGGCCTCCTCGGACACCGTCGAGCAGTCGACGACGACGCGGGGGAGGCGCGTGGCCGAGCGCAGTCCCGCTCGTTCGTCGAGCACCCCGAGCAGGTCGTCGGAGGACGCGACGGTGATGAAGACGACGTCTCGGTCGGCGAGGTCGCCGATGGAAGGGACGACGAGCGCGCCGAGGGCAGCGAGGGATTCGGTCTTGGACCGCGTGCGGTTGTAGACGGTCACGTCGTGCCCGGCCCGCACGAGCCGAGAGGCCATCGCGGTGCCCATCCTGCCCGTGCCGATCCAGCCGAACCTCGCGTGCGGAGCAGCGCTCCTGGTTGCGGTGTCGTCATCGTCGTCCGAGCGCTGGATCGGTGCGGGTGCGCTTCCGTGCGGATCGCGCAGGGTGGAGATCCCCGCTGGTCCCGGCCGCCCCTCGGGCGCAACCGATTGCATCCCCTCAGTATCCGGAGCCGAGCAGGCGCTGTCAAGCCATCACCCCATCTCGGTTTCGGCGGTAGGGGCGGGTGTGCCTGCGCCAGCGTCGGATCAGCCTGCTGGGGGCGGCGCGACGGGCCTGAGGTGGTCCGCCATCCAGTCGGCGAAGGCCGATCGTGACGCGAACGCGTGGTTCGTCAGGCCGTGGTTCCCGTCGTCGATCATGAGCAGCTCCGCACCGGGCGCCTCGGCCGCGAGCCGCTCCGCCTGGGAGGGTCTGACGATCCGGTCCTGGCCCCCGTGGACGACGAGGAGCGGCCGGGTGATGCGCTGCGCCGCCCCCTCGAGCGTCAGCCGACCGGCGAACGCCCGTACGGCATCGTCGTCGGCGCAACGGGATCGGTGCCGGAGCGTGTCGCGCGTCATCTGGGGGAGGCCGTCCCAGTCGAGATCGAAACGGTAGGGACCGGCGAGCTCGACACCGGCTGAGAAGCGGTCGTCGAACGCCATGGCCCGCGCCGCGTAGTAGCCGCCCAAGCTCACTCCGAACATGCCGGCTCGGGACGCATCGACGTCTGGGCGCCCCGTCAGGAAGTCCAGCGCAGCCGTCCCGACTTGCTCGTGTGCAGGCTCGATCGGAGGCTCGTACTCGCTCTCGCCTTGGCCTGGGCCATCGAGCGCGAGCGTCGCCATTCGCCGCGAGCAGAAGTACCCGGCAGTCGTCTGGAGCTCCTCTTTCACCGAATCGAGCCCCGGAGCCATCACGACGACCGGTGGCAGCTCGCCGCCGGTGCGGGGCACGCGGAGATAGGCCGGGAGATTGGTCCCGCGGTAGGGAACCAGGACACGCTCGGCTGGCGGGTGGAGCCCTGGGGCGCCCTTCACGTACGACGCGACGGCGCGCTCGTGAGCTGCTCGTTGCTGTGCGGGGTCGACGACGAAGACGAACTTCGCCCAGTGCCATGCGAGGCCGGCGCGCCGCCACGCAGCCATGGCCGTGGTGAGGTGGCCGGCGCTCTCCGCACGCGACGCGAGCGTCTCGTACCCCTCCGCAGTCCGTCCCCATTCCCGGCACCACTCCTCCCACCGGGAGATGCGCGCGAGCGTGCGGGTGAAGTCCAGGTAGTCGGTGCCGTTGTGAGCGAAGCGCGGTCCCCAGTGTGCCGCCGCGGCCGCGACCAGCGGGTCTGCACGGCGGTCCGTCTCGGACATGTCGGTCTCAGGCATCTGCGTCTCGTCGGTCTCGGGCATCTGCATCTCGGACATCCTCGGATATCTCCCTCTCGGTCCGTCTCGAGCATCTGGGTGCGCCTCTTCATGATCCCCTCCGGGGATCCCGCGCCCCGCCATCCCCGCCATCCCCGCCATCCCCCCCCCATCTTTGTCCCCTTTGCCGGGGCGGCCCCGATCGTTCGCCCCCTTCGCC
>JAJYYT010000328.1 GCA_021800645.1 Actinomycetes bacterium | reverse complement strand
GCACCATGGCCGCCCTCGGGACGACGGGGGTCGCCACAGCGAGCCAGGTGCACCGCTCCGCCGTCGAGGCCAAGCGCTCCGGCGTCGAGGACAAGCGCCCCGCCGCCGGAGACCACCGCTCGGGCGCCGACACTCGCTCTGCGAGCAACGGCGGCCAGAAGAGCAGCTGCAGCAGCACCGTTCACACCTATGCCTTCCCGAGGGCGCCGCGCAGCTTCGGCGCCGCCAACGCCGGGTCGGTGACGATAGCTCCGGTCAACGGGCACACGATCCGGGTCGCCGGTATCACCCGTTCCAAGGGCTGGACGTCGTACGTCGACACGAGGCGAGGTGACTCCGTCGACGTGTACTTCCGGCAGGGCACCCACAAGGTCGAGCTCGAGGCAGAGATCACCGACGCCGGCCTCCTCAAGGTCACGGTGACGAAGTCCAGCACCGGATCCGACTGCTGACGTCTCGCCCTCCGGGCCGGGCAGCCTGCCAATTGTGACCTTCGGCCGATACGGCCGTGCCCGGGTAGATCTACCGTTCCACTGTGACGTTGGTCCTGCTCGTCGAAGACGACGCCCGGATCCGCGGCGGGATCGTCCGCAACCTGGCGGCTCGAGGCTACGAGACGCGGGCCACGAGCAACGGCCTCGAGGGCCTCACCCTCATAGTCGACGAGAAGCCGGACGTCGTCCTTCTCGACCTCGGCCTCCCGGACATCTCCGGGCTCGACCTGTTGCGCATGGTGCGGGCGGTGAGCACGGTCCCCGTCATCGTGGTCACCGCGCGGGACGACGATGACGAGATCGTGCGCACGCTCGACCTCGGCGCCGACGATTACATAGTCAAGCCCTTCTCGGTTAACCAGCTCGAAGCCCGGGTGCGCGCGGTCCTCCGGCGCTCACGCGACACCGAGGAGGTCGATCAACCGATCGTCGTCGGCGGGCTGCGCATCGACCTCGCCGCGCGAACTGCCACGCTCGAGGGTCGCTCGCTCGACCTCTCGCGAAAGGAGTTCGACCTCCTCGCCGCTCTGGCGCAACGAGCCGGCCGTGTGGTGACGAGGCGACAGCTGCTCGCCGAGGTCTGGAGCCAGCCCTTCGGCGGCAGCGACAAGACGCTCGACGTCCATCTCTCCTGGCTGCGCAAGAAGCTCGACGAGAGCGCCTCCCGTCCCCGCTACCTCGTCACCGTGCACGGTGTCGGCGTCCGCCTCGTCGACCCCGGCGAGGAGCCTCCGCGATGACGAGCGGGAGACCCCGGACGGCGGGACGCATCGGGCGGAGCCTCGTCGTTCAGGCGGCGATCGTGACCGTCGCCGTCGTCCTCGCCTTCTGCATCCCTCTCGCCCTCTACGTGAGGACGGTCGCCTACGACAGGGCGATCGACTCCGCCGAAGCCCAGACGCGCTCGCTCGCGGCGGTTCTCGCCTCGGCGCCTACGAGGGTGGCGGCCACGCGTCTCGTACGCGGGGCCGCCACCGCGGGCGAGGAGCCGGCGTTCGCCTACCTGCAGGGCGGGGGTGTGATCGGGAAGGGCGCCCCGCGTGGCGCCGCCGCCCGCGAGATGGCCCGGTTGGGCCGGGCCATGACCGTCGCGGCGGCCGGCGGCGCACAGCAGGTTTGGCAGCCCGTCCGGGGCAGGAGCCCTGTCGAGGCGGTCATGATCGCAGTGCCCGCCGACGAGCTGACGCGCGGCGTCGCCGGGGACTGGCTGCTGATCTTCGGTGGTGGTGCGCTCCTGGTCGTGGTGGCCACCGTCCTTGCCGGTGCCCTCGGCCGGAGGATCGTGCGGCCCATCCGCGCCCTCGAGCACACGGCCCGCCGGCTCCGTGACGGCGACCTCGACGAGCGCGTGGCTCCGGCCGGTCCGCGGGAGGTGGCCGAGGTGGGGAGAGCGATGAACGAGCTCGCGGAGCGCATCGTCTTGCTCCTCGAGAACGCCCGCCTCACCGCCGCCGATCTCGGACACCGCCTTCGTACGCCTCTCACGGCCCTCCACCTCGACATCCAGTCCCTTCCCGACGACAGATCGCGGGCACACCTCCTTGCAGACGTCGATGCGCTCGAGAATGCACTCACCGTCCTCATCCACGAGACCCGCGACGGCTCTCACGCCGTGGCGCAGCAGGCGGACCTGGCGCGCGCCGTGCGGGAGAGGATGGCGTTCTGGAGCCTGCTCGCCCGCGCCCAAGATCGCCCGGTCGTGCTCGAGGCAACCGAGCGAGCCGTGCCGGTGGCTCTCACCACAGACGAGGTCGACGCCGCCATCGATGCCGTCGTCTCGAACGTCTTCCGCCACACTCCGGTCGGAACCGGATTCTGCGTGCGTCTCGCGCCGAGCGTCTCGGTGCCCGGCAGCTGGTCTCTCGTCGTGGAAGACGACGGCCCGGCTGCTCCCCTCCCGAACGGCAGGAGGGGAGCGAGGAGAGGGTCCGGCGAGGCGCTGGTTGCAGGCACCGGCCTCGGTCTCGACATCGTCCGCCGGACGGCCGCCCGCGGCGGTGGGAGAGCCGAGGCGGGGGCGCGGCCAGAGGGCGGCTTCCGGGTGGTGCTTACGCTTCCTGAGCGAGGCGCCCGGGCCGGAGGCGACGTCGGGACACCCGACATCGTCTGCTAAGTTACTTTCCGTGCAGCGTTATACGCGATTCGTCGAGCCGGCCTTGGCCCGGTCCCGGAGCGCCACCAGACGCTGACGCACTCGATCAAGATCGGCTCCAGGCAAAGGCGTTCCCGCCTTTGCCTTTTTTGTTCCCGTAAGACGGCGAGCCGGTCTTCGCAGAGCGGAGCGGGTTCGCAGGAGGCGCACAAGAAGTGTCCACAAGGACCCGCATCCGTGACAGCCACATCAGCGCTGTTCGTCCGCTCGTCACGCCGGCACGCGTACGGTCCAAGCTGCCGCTCGGCGCCAAGCACCGGCACACGGTCCTAGCCGCCCGCACGGCGGCCGCGGGCGTGCTCGCGGGCGATGACGACCGTCTTCTCGTGGTGGTCGGGCCGTGCTCCGTGCACGACGCGGTCGCCGCCCTCGACTACGCGCGAAGGCTCGGCCCGGTGGCACGTAGGCTCGCCGGCGAGCTCCTCGTCGTCATGCGCGTGTACTTCGAGAAGCCGCGCAGCTCACACGGCTGGCGCGGTTTCGTGAACGACCCGCATCTCGACGGCAGCTATGCGGTGAACGACGGGGTGCTCGCAGCGCGGGAGCTGCTGCTCCAGATCCTCGACGAGGGCGTGGCCGTCGCGTGCGAGTTCCTCGACCCGATCATGCCGCAGTACATCGCAGACGCCGTGAGCTGGGGAGCGATCGGCGCCCGCACAGCGCACTCGCAGGTTCATCGTCAACTCGCGAGCGGCCTCTCGATGCCCGTCGGCTTCAAGAACTCGACCGAAGGAGACGTGCAGGGAGCCGTGGACGCGGTCGCGGTCGCCGTGCC
>JAJYYT010000327.1 GCA_021800645.1 Actinomycetes bacterium | reverse complement strand
CCATGGCCGTGGAGCTCGAGGTCGCGGGGTTCGAGTCCCTGTGGGTGAGCGACCACGTGGTCATGACCGAGCGGGTCGAGTCGCGCTACCCCTTCGCTGCCGACGGGAAGGTCACGTGGCCGTCGGACACCCCCTATGTCGACGCCATGATCGCCCTGGCGGCGATCGCCACGGCCACTGAACGCGCGGTCATCGGCACGGCAGTGCTCGTCCTGCCTCAGCGCCAGCCAGTCGTCCTCGCCAAGCAGGCCGCATCTATCGACGTCATGAGCGGGGGACGCCTCGCTCTCGGGGTGGGAGCGGGCTGGCTCGCAGAAGAGTTCGAGGCGCTGAACGTGCCTTTTGCCTCGCGCGGGAGCCGGTTCGTGGAGTGGATGCAGCTCTTGCGGGCGTGCTGGACGGGTGTGCCTGCTCCCTTCGAAGGCCAGCACTACAGGCTGCCTCCTGGGGTGCGCAGCGTTCCGACGCCGGCGCACCGCGTCCCGCTCCTCGTGGGAGGTCACTCGAAGGCGGCGTGGCGCCGCGCCGGGGAGGTCGGCGACGGCTGGCTCGCGCACCAGTCCGCCGGCGCGCTCGACGTCGCGGAGCTCCACGTCGGGATCGCCGCCAGCCGTGACGCCGCGGTCCGGGCGGGCCGCGATCCCGAGGGGTTGTGGACCACCCTGCGCATCATCGACTCGGCGACGCGCACCGACGTCGTCGCGGACGCTCTCGTGGCGCTCGCCGAAGCCGGGGTGGACGAGGTGGTGGTGGACACTGACTGGGCGACGCCAGGGGCCGCTGCCGAAGCTTTCGGTGCTCTCGCCGCGGCCAGAAGGAACCTCGGTCGATGACCGAGGAAGACGACGGGAGCTCGCTCCCTGTCGGCTCGCAGGTCCTTCGCTCTGGGGCGGGTGAGCGGCTGGAGGAGCCGTCCAACGCCGCGCACGTGCGACCGATCGTGCGTTTCTCCGAGGGGTCCTCGTCGACGAGCGTCACCTGGGTGTCGATCGACGGCCGGCACCGGCCCCTCTCCTCTCGACGCTCCGCGCGCTGCTACTACGTCCTCTCCGGGGAGCTGACCTTCGTGCTCGATTCCAGGCGCCCAATCCGTCTGCAAGCGAGCGACGCGCTGGTGATCCCGCGAGGCTGCGTCTACGAGCTCGAGGGGAGCGCGACGTACCTCGTGATGAACACGCCTGCGTTCGAGCCGGGCGACGACGAGTACGTGGAGGAGCCGGTTCGGGGCTGAGCTGGGAGGCGCGGTGCTATGTCGGGAGCGGGTTAGCGCACGTACGCCGCCCCGTTGATGTCGAGGGTGGCACCGGAGAGGTGACGGCACAACCCGCTCGCGGTGAACGCCACCAGATTCGCGACCTCCAGTGGCGGCACCATGTCTCCGAGCGGGAGGATCGCCTTGACCGCGTCCTCGCCGCCGCGGGTCGCCGCGGCGATCTCCGACATGCGGGTCCGGACGATCCCGGGCGCGATGACGTAGGCGAGCACGCCGTCTTTCGCGTGGTTCCTCGCGACGGTCTGGGTCATGGCCCGGATGGCCGCTTTGCTCGCCGCGTAGGCGGTGAGCTGGGGGATGGCCGAGCCCTGCTCGGCGACCCAGCTCGACATGGTCACGATGATGCCACCGCCCGTCTCACGGAAGTGCCGCACCGCCTCACGGATGAGGTTGGCCGGCTCTCGGACGTTCACCTGGAGCACGTAGTCCCACGTGGTGTCCCAGTCCGCTTCGTCCGCGTCGATCGGGGTCTCGGGCATTACCCCCGCGTTGAGCACGAGGACGTCCACTCGCCCGCGCCACGACACGGCTCTCGCCCACAGCTCCCGTCCCGAACCAGGCTCGGTGAAGTCTGACTCCACGAGCAGCTTTCGCTCGGGCGGCAAGGCACGGGTCGCCTCCTGCGCGCCAACCCCGTTCTCCCCGTAGTGGGCCACCAGGTTGGCGCCCGCCGCGCCGAGGACCGTCGCCGTGGCAGCACCGATACCCCGGGAGGCACCGGTGAGGAGGACGGTCTTGCCGCTGAGATCGATCATCGCTCCCTCCTTTCTCGACATCTACATGCAAGAGCACGCATATTGCCAACCCTCTTGCTGGGCTCCACGCTCAGAGCACCCCTGCGTCCACGGCAAGGAACTGCCCCGTTATCCCGGACGCGAGGTCGCTCGCCAAGAAGAGCACGGCGTTCGCCACCTCCTCTGCGGTCACGACCCTGCCGAGCGCCGTGGCTGAGCCGACGAGGTGCAGAGCGTCCTCGACCGGTGGGCCTCCCAGCGCCGCGCGGGCGGCCATACGGGATCGCAGCGCGTCGGTCGGGACCGGGCCCGGACCGACGGCGTTCACCCGGATCCGGTCGCGCCCGACGTCAAGCGCCACCGAGCGCACGATCCCCACGGCGGCGTGCTTGCTCGCGACGTAGGACGCAATATGGGGGTCGCCCTTCCAGCCGTTGACCGACGACATGACCACGATCGATCCTCCGTGCCCCCGGCGCATGGACCGTACGGCCTCGCGCAACGTGAGCATGACTCCCCGAGTGTTCACCGCGAACACGGCGTCCCACTCCGCGGGGTCGATCTCCGTGGTACCGGCCCAGGGAGGGACGATCCCCGCGTTGGCGACGACGACATCGGGAGCGCCGACGCCCGCGGCGACGTCGGCGAACGCACGCTCGACCGAGCGCGGGTCCCGGACGTCGCCGGTGACGGTTGCCCAGCTGGAGGGGACCGCGCCGATGGGCGGCTCCACGAGGTCGACGACCGCCCCGCGCGCTCCTGCGGCCGCGAACGTCGTGGCGATCACTGCCCCGAGCCCTGCCGCGCCGCCGGTGACCAGCGCGACCCTGCCCGCGAGGATGTCCGGCGCCACGCTCACCGCGTGCCCCTGAGCAGGCAAGAAGTGCCGCGCGAGATCTGGGTCACGTCCGAGCGGGTCGGTACCATGATGTCGTGCCTCTCGTCTCGCGTGGTCGTTTCCCGCTCACCGCTGCATCTCCACTTGCGCGCGGCCGCAGGGTGAATGTCACCCTCGATGGTCGCCCGACCGTGGCGTACGAGGGCGAGACGGTCGCTGCGGTTCTCATCGCCGAGGAGGGGCTGACCACGCGACAGACGGCGAGCGGGGCCAGCCGCGGCATCTACTGCGGGATGGGCGTGTGCTTCGAGTGCCTCGTCGTGGTGGACGGAGTGCCCAACACGCGATCGTGCATGACCCTTGTGACCGACGGCATGCGAGTGGAGCGCCAGAAGGGCGCGGGTCCCCCGCGCTGAGGTGCACCTCGCCCATATCGTGCCGAAGGGGCGCCTGGGTCCGACTACGCCCGCGCGCCCGTTCGCCTCGCGGTGGGCAGCTGTCATCTTGGGCGAAGCCGCCTGTGCGCGGGATCGTCGGGAGTGGCCGGCCTGGGGAAGCTTGGGAAGTTCGGCATGCGA
>JAJYYT010000326.1 GCA_021800645.1 Actinomycetes bacterium | reverse complement strand
ACCGGCCTGCGCCGGTCTCTCGTGAGTACCGGCACAGGCAGGCCGCCAGGATGCGGCCGCTCGCCTGCAACGAGGCTACCAGCGCACCCAGGAAGTCCGCTGGACCGCCTACGCACAGCGCCTGGGCGCGCGAGAAGGGGGCGGGCGTGATGCCCGCCCCCTGTGCTCACCGCATCGGCGGCGAGGCGATCAGCCGGCGAGCCGCTCCTCGGCGAGCGCCAGCTCGTTGCGAGCGATCTTCGCCTTCAGCTCGTCGAGCTCGGCGAGCCGACGCCGCGTGGCGCACCGTTCGCAGCCGGCAGCGCCCTCTGGCGCCTCGTCCAGGTCGACGAGCGCGCCCAGCTCCGAGAGGAACCCAGAGAACTCCTCGGGATCCCACGGGATCTCCTGCCACACCAGACGGCCGAGGAAGACCCCCGTCACGCCGGTGATGGCGAAGCCCTCGGGTTCGAAGACGAACAGGCCGAGGCCTGTCACGTGCGTCGGCTCCCCCTTGTCGGGATGCTCGAAGCAGTAGGCGTAGCAGCCCAGCTGGCGACCGTAGAGATCCCGGTGGGCGTCTTTGACCTCGGACGTCTTGTTGTCCGGGATCAAGACGCCCGAGGCGGTCCTGATGAGCACGTCGGTGCGTCCGTTGAAGCGGATCGCCTTCTTGCAGCCGTTCGGCACGACGTAGCGCGACCGCACCGAGCGGCCGGCCTCGATCGTCCCTTCGAGCCCAGGAGCCACCACGCTCGCCGGTCGGCCCTCGAGGGCGGCCTTCATTCCGCCGTCGATGGCGTTGAAGACCTTCGGGAGCACCAGGTGCGGCTTCTTCTCCTTGGCCACGTACGTCGCCCACCAGCAGGCCTTGCAGCCCTGGAGGTCGAAGCTGGTCGAGCTGGGCGGCAGCGTCACGAAATCGGCGGGGATCTCGTCGCCGCCTTCCCAGAGCACACCGGGTTCGGGCTCGTTGCGCCGGCCCACACCCGCAGAACCCCAGCGACCGTTCGTCGAACGGGCGGATGGGTGGAACAGCTCTCCTTTGGACAGCATGCCAGGAGCCTGGGTGGAAGTGGGGCCGCAACGGGCTCGTCGAGGTTCGTCCCGAGGTGCCGTCGCGCCCACGACCGTGCGATCGCGCGCTCGGCACCGCCCCTCTCGGTCCGCCTACGGGTACGGCTCAGTCGCCATTGCGAGCTCGACGCGCCGCCGTTCTCTCCGGTTCCTCCCGAGAACGAACAGGTACCGGTGGTTGCCGTGGTGCCGGAGCCGTCGGGCACCCGCCTCGGCGAGGGCGGTGCGCAGCCACGCCGCCATGTCCTCGGTCCCCCGAGGCGCTGCCGCGCCGCATGCGACCAGTTGGCCCACCGCGTAGCGCCAGCCTCGCTCTCGCCGGCGGACCTTCGATGCGGCCCGAGCCGAGAAGACCGTGCCATCAGGCAGCACGGTGAGCGAGCGCGGCGTCGAGCGGCCCGCATAGTGCGCGTTGGTGGCCTGGTAGATGATCCCGATGTGGCCGGGCTTCACGAGGGCCCCATCGGCCCGGCGTCGCTCGACCGGGTCGGCGAAGCAGACCAGGCCCCGCACGCCCGCCTCGGCCGCCAGGTCGAACATCTGCCCGAGGAAGTTCGACTCGCCGTTTGCCGGCACTTCTGTGCCGCACACGAACCGGGAGAGCTCCAGGGACTCGACGTAGGGCTCGAGGCGGAAGGCGGAGGTGAGCACGCGCTCGCTCATCGGCACGCCGAGGACCGCCACTCCGGCGAGGTGCCCGTCCTCGTTGTCGAAGTAGCCGTAGCACAGCCGGGCCGCCGGCATGCTCTTGGCGTAGTGATGGGCGAGCACGTAGCGACGCGCCGTCGCCTCCGAGAGCGCCGTCGCGCGATAGCGCCCGCGTCGCACCGCCTCGTCGATGCGTACGTCTCGCCAGCTCGCACGCCCGTCGCGCCACCGCTGGCACCACGGACTGGCGCAGGGCTCGTCGAGGGGCCCAATCACCCAGGGCGCCCGAGCGCCACGGCCGATCGGGCCAGCAGCTCCGCTCGCCCCAGCGCGTCCGCCAGTTCTCGAGCCGACGCGTGGCCCAGGGGAGCATCGAGCGGCGACACCGCGACGATCGAGTAGTAGAAGCCGTAGTCCTCGTCGTAGTCCGTCCGCTCTGCGATCACCTGGTCGGCCCGGGCCCTGTTCTTTGCTCTCACGACCACGACGTAGGCGAACATCTCGTCCTGCGCCTGGTCGTGGGCGTCGTCCTGCTCTCGTGCGGGTGCTATGTGCTGTGTGCTCATATCGCCGCGTCGGCCGGCGTCGACACGACGCTCGACGCCTTCGGCTCGAAGGAGAAGGCGATCTTCGAACCCGCAGCGATCCCGAGCTCTGCGAAGGCGCCTGCGGCCGCTTCGATGACGCCCGATGCGCGCCACGACCAACGCACCCCGACCATCGGGACGAGCCGTCGGACCTCGAGCACGACGGCCCCGGCCGCGCCCTCCCGGTAGAAGGCGACGTCGAGGGGGACCACGACGCCCATCGCATGCACGGCCCGGCAGCGGGGCAGGACGAGCGCGTGGGGGACCTTGCGGCGCAGCATGAGCCCGACGCCGCGACGCCAGAGGCTCCCCGCCTCGACAGCCGCCAGCTCCCCGCCGCCCTCCGTCGAGACGATCACACGCCGATCGCGCGCCACGACGCGATGTCGGCTGCTCGGCGGCCCCTGTCCCGACGCTCGCACTCAGGCGGCGAAGAGCGTCGGCTGGTCGACCACCTTCGCCCACAGCGCCCCGAACCCCGCGCGCTCTTTCGTCGCGACGCCTGCGGGCGCCAACACGAGCAGCTCCTCCGCGCTCGGGTAGGTCGTCCCCGCCGCGCGCACGACCGCCCGGTCGCCCGCCACATCGAGGCCGCGCGCACCGGCGATCCGCTCGAGCAGCGCGCGCATCTCGTCTCGCGACCCGCTCGCCAGCACATCGACCGAGCGCCACCCGACGCCCTTCTTCTCGACCGAACGCTTCCCCGTCGTCGGGTCCCGCCCGGCGGTGAAGACCCGCCGCACGCGGTAGACGGCGTGCTCGGCGACCTCGACCCGGTGCCAGAAGCGCTCGAGGACCTCCACGAGCCCGGCCTGGGTGGCGAGGTCCACGGCCCTCGTCGCGCCGTAGAGGGCCATGCGCGGGTTGAGCAAGAGTGCGACGTGCTCGACGAAGAGCGCCTCTGCGCCACGCTCGGGCTCCCTTGCCCAGTCGGCCAGGTGTTGTTCCCGGCTTCCTGCACAGGCCGAGAAGGAACAGAATGAGCACCGCGACTTCATCCAGCGCTCCCCGACCGTCGTCTCGAGCCAGTGCTCGAGGTGCGTGCGTCCCCAGCCCCACTCGATGAGCGGGTACTCGCTCGTGCGCGTCGTGGACGAGTAGCTCGAGTCGGTCTGCGCCCGACGCACCTCGTCG
>JAJYYT010000325.1:1700-3435 GCA_021800645.1 Actinomycetes bacterium | reverse complement strand
GGGTCGTCTTGCCGGTGTCCTACTCGAGGTGCGCACGGACGATGCGGACCCTGCTCCCGTCGGGGAGGTCCAGCCAGCCGCCGACGTTGATCGGCTCGTCGTACTGGCTGATCTGGTAGTCCTTCGGCATGTCGGGATAGAAGTAGTTCTTGCGGTGGAAGCTGGAGGGGCGCACCTCGCAGTGGAGCGCAGCCCCGATCCGCATCGCGAGCTCGACCGCGAAGGCGTTCAGGACCGGCAACGACCCGGGCAGGCCCAGGCACACCGGGCAGACGTTCGTGTTCGGCTCGTCGCCGAACGCGTTCTTGCAGCAGCAGAAGAGCTTCGTCTGCGTCTTCAGCTCGCAGTGGACCTCGAGGCCGACGACCGTCTCCCAGTCCGTCGCGCCCGAGCCACGCGCGACGGCGTCGCCAGTGGCACTGTCGCCCGCACCGCGGTTTCCACCTGCACCGCCCGCGCCGCCGTCGCCCGCACCGCCATCGATGCCTGCGGGGGGTCTCATCGTCGGCCCTCGCCGCCGGGCACGGCTGCTGCGCGAGCCGCGGCCGCACGCTCCAGGGCCGCGGCCACCTGGAACATCGGTTCCTCATGGAGCGCAGGTGCGAGCACCTGGACGCCCACTGGAAGGCCATCCTCGCCCGTGCCGAACGGCACGCTCATCGCCGGATGGCCGGAGAGGTTGGAAGGGATCGTGCAGACGTCGGACATGTACATCGCGAGCGGGTCGACGACGCGTTCGCCGATCTCGAAGGCGGTCGTGGGCGACGTCGCGCCGAGCAGCACGTCCAAGCGCTCGTATGCGCGCTCGAACGCCCTGATCAAAAGGGTGCGTACCCGCTGGGCCTTCGCATAGTAGGCGTCGTAGTAGCCGGCGGACAGCGCGTAGGTGCCGAGCATGATGCGGCGCTTCACCTCGGCTCCGAAGCCGGCCGTGCGGGTCGCAGTGTTCATCGCGGCCACGTCCGGCGCGTCCACCCGGAGCCCGTAGCGGACGCCGTCGTAGCGCGCGAGGTTCGACGACGCCTCCGCCGGCGCGATGAGGTAGTACGCAGAGAGACCGAAGCGCATCTCGGGCACCGAGACCTCCTCGACGAGCGCCCCAGCCTTGGCCAGATCCTCGGCAGCCTCGCGCACCCGGCGCGCGACATCGGGCGAGGTGCCCTCCACGAGCTCGTTGCAGACGCCCACCCGCAGGCCCTCGACGCCGGCCTCGAGCACCCTCGTGACCCGGGGAACGGGCTCGTCCAGGGAGGTGCTGTCGAGTGGGTCGTGCCCGGCGATCACCTCGAAGAGCACGGCGGCGTCCGCGACCGAGCGCGCCAGAGGACCGATCTGGTCCAGCGAGCTCGCGAAGGCCACGAGCCCGTAGCGGGACACGACCCCGTAGGTGGGCTTCACCCCGACGACTCCGCACAGCGCGGCGGGCTGGCGCACCGAGCCTCCGGTGTCCGAGCCGAGCCCGAGCGGGACAAGCCCGGCGGCCACCGCGGCGGCCGACCCACCCGAGGAGCCGCCTGGGACCCTCGTCGGGTCCATGGGGTGGCGCGTCGGCCCCTTGCAAGAATTCTCCGTCGACGATCCCATCGCGAACTCGTCCAGGTTCGTCTTCCCGACCACGACCGCGCCCGCGTCCTGAAGGCGCGTGACCACGGTCGCGTCGTACGGAGGCCGCCATCCCTCGAGGATCTTGGACGCGCAGGTCGTGGGCACTCCACGGGTGCACAGGTTGTCCTTC
>JAJYYT010000325.1:0-1690 GCA_021800645.1 Actinomycetes bacterium | reverse complement strand
GTTCTCCACCATGTCCAGCCGGCCGAAGCCGGTGGACCCGGCGATGCGGCCGATCTCGGCGATGAGCTCGTGGGTCGCCATGGCCCGGCCGTCGAGCGCGACCGGCACCCCCGCCAAAGGTCCGGGGTCCCTCCCGGCCCTCACCGTCTCGTCGATCGCGGCAGCGGCGGCTCGCGCATGGTCGCTGGCAACGTGCAGGAAGGCGTGGAGCTCGGGGTCGCGCGCGGCGATCGCCCCGAGGGACACCTCCACGACCGAAGCGGCGGTCCGCTCGCCGCTGCGGACGGCTGCAGCGATGGCGAGCGCGCTGTCGGGCTGGTCGTCGCGCGAGGCGTCAGCACCTTCGGAGGTCACGGCGCCTCCCCGACGATGCGTGGCACCTTGAACCTCCCGGCCTCCGAGTCGGGCGCGGCCGCGAGCACCTCGTCCCGATCGAGCCCGGGACGGGGTTCGTCAGGACGCAGGACGTTGCGGACGGGCAGCGGGTGCGCCGTTGGCGGCACGCTCTCGACGTCGAGCGCAGCGATGTCGCCGGCATGGTCGACCACGCGGGCGAGCTGGTCCGTGAACATCTCGAGCTCCGCCTCAGAGAGCGACAGGCGCGCGAGCCGGGCCACGTGCGCGACGTCGTCGCGACCAAGGGGCTTCGGCTCGCTCATGCCTCGAGCACCTCCGTGGGCTCGCACGGATCGTGCTCGGTCGCTCCGGTCACGGACACGACGAACGCCTCGATGCTCGCCTCCACCTCCTCGTGGTCGTAGTCCACCAACGCATTGTGGTAGCTCCGCTCGAGCCACACGCGCTCGCACGGCCCGCCCACCGACGACACCAGCAGATCACCGTTGGTCGTGGGCACGACGTGGTCCTTCCTGCTCGAGATGACGAGGGTCGGGCAGCGGATCCGGCCGAGCCCGCGCGCCACCTCCTCTGCTCCCTCGTTCAGGGAGAGGAAGGCGGCGATCGGGGTGCCGTCGTAGCTCGGGAAGGTGGCCGTCGGGTCCGCGGTGTCCGGCGACTCCCCCTCGCCGTGCCAGACGGTCGTCCCGGAGTCGAGCAGGGCGCGTGCCGCCGACCGCAGGCCGTCGTCGAACGGCTCGACCAGCGGGTTCACGACCGCGATGCCGCAAATGTCTGCATGACGCTCTGCGAGCCAGCATGCCAGGGTTCCCCCCATCGAGTGGCCGACGACCGCGACTCGGGGGCACCGGGCCCTGAGGCGCTCGTAGGCCTCCTCGGCGGCGTACGACCAGTCCGCCCAGCCGAGGGGCACCAGGTCCTCGATCGCCGTCCCGTGCCCAGGCAGGAGCGGCGCCTCCACCGTCAGCCCTCTCGCCGCGAGCCTCGCCGCCGTGCGCCGCATGCCGAACGGGCTCCCGCCGAACCCATGGACGCAGAGCGCGCCCTGCGGGCCCCCGGCGGCGGAGAAGGAGTCGGCTCCGGGCATCGTCGGGGCGGGCACCCCTGGGACTCTATCGACGCCGCCGCGCCCGGCTCGGCCGCCTCCGGCTCGGCCACCTCCTCCGACTGGGCCGCGCCCGACGAGGACGCGCGCGCCGTAACCTCTCTGTGAACCTGCGACCAGACGACCGCAGCCCGAAGGAGCGGCTCCATGCCCCATCCATTCCTCAGCGACGAGTGGATCGAAGAGGCGCACGCGATCCGGGCGGAGCTCCAGGAGACCTCCCCTGCG
>JAJYYT010000324.1 GCA_021800645.1 Actinomycetes bacterium | reverse complement strand
GAAGGGGCCTGGGTCGTCGTCCTCGTCGGCCCGTTGATGTACTGGGGGCTGATCCGCATGAAGCGTGAGTACGTCGAAGAGGAGCGGCAGCTCCAAGCTGGGGCGGCCGAAGGGGCGGAGGCACCGGTCCTGCGACGCCACGCGGTCGTCGTGCTGGTGGACAGGCTCGACATGGCCGCCGCGCGGGCGATCCAGTACGCCCGCGCGCTCTCCCCCGACGAGCTACGGGCGGTGCACTTCGACATCGACGACCTCGCGACGCGTGCGCTGGTCGAGGACTGGAGCCGCCTCGGGCTGTCACGCCTGCCGCTCGACATCGTGGAGGTTCCCGACCGCCGCCTGGGGCGCGCCGCTCTCGAGCTCGTGGCCGACGTCGTCGCGGACGGGGAGACCCAATGCACGCTCCTGCTGCCGCGCAGGGGCTTCACCAACGCGTGGCAGCGGCTCCTTCACGACCGGACCGCCGACAAGATCGCGACCGTCGTCAGCCAGGTCCCTCACGTGGCGGCGACGATCGTGCCGTTCAATCTCACGGCCAAGTCCAAAGGTGCAGGGTCGCGCTTTCCCGCTCGGACCGAGGTGACGTCCAGCAGCGAGCTCACGAGCCCAGTCCCAGGAGGAGCACCTCGTGCCGACGAGGAGGCCACGGCGGGCAAGGGGGAGGTGGCCGAGGCCGAGGAGCGTGCGCCGTCGGCCAAGGGAGCGGGACGATGGAAGGCGCCTGTCGCCCGGGAGCACAAGGTGCTGGAGGGCGCGAGCACCAGGACCGACGAGGATCTGGCGCTCGCACGGCGCGCCGCCGCCGCGCTACCCATCGGGCAGGTCGAGTGGCGCCAGCGAGTCGAGGTCGCGGGCCGGATCAAGTCGGTGCGGGTGCAGCCGAGGGCAGGCACCTCCAACCTGGAGTGCACCCTTGTCGACCGCACCGGCGCCATCCTCCTCGTCTTCCAGGGACGTCGCCGGATCCCCGGCATCGAACCGGGGGCGCGGCTCGTGGCCGAGGGCATGGTCGGTGCGTGGGGACGCAGGCTCGCGATCTTGAACCCCGACTACGAGCTCGTCGGCGAGCGGGAGACCGAGGAACCCCCCGCTGCCGAGCCATAGCCCACGGATGCCGAGCCATAGCCCACGGATGCCGAGCCATAGCCCACGGATGCCGAGCCATAGCCCACGGATGCCGAGCCATAGCCCACGGATGCCGAGAGCGTCGACACCACGGCGGGGCTCACGGCGAGCGGCCCTCCGAAGACGTAGCCCCGGGTGCCCTTTCTAAGGCTGGCGAGGTAGGCGGAGACCGGTGCGGGCAGCGGTCCGTTCGGGTCGACGAGCAGGAGCGGGCCGCTCCGGCCGCTCGTCGCCATGAAGGCCCCTCCGCCGAGGGCGTCGGGGAAGGCTTCGGAGGTGGCGACCCCGAAGAGCGCGGCACCCGGAAAGAACGTGGAGGCCACCGCGGCCGACGTGCCGAAGAGTGTCCGTCCGTAGACGGGCTTGGCCGCCGGGTCGGCTCCGGCCGCGGCGAGCGGGCCCCCGATCGCGTAGCGGGTGTCGGAAGGGAAGCGCGCCAGGTACGCGGCGGTCTCGGGTGCCTGGGTCGCACCGTCGGTCAGCAAGATGGCGGCGTGCTCCTCGATGGCCGCCGGGACGGCCGACAGGGCGTCGTAGAAGTCGAGCCCGGTCGCCTCGAAGATCGTGGACGGGTTCCCGAGCTGCTCGGCGACGTCGACGGCGGTCGCGTACTCGTTGGTGCCCGATTCCCGGACGACTCGGTAGCCGAGGCTTTCCAGGGTCGTGTCGATCTGCGGGCTCAGCGCAAGGTCACCGCCGAGCACGTAGACCGTGGACCCGCTCGGGAGCACCCGCTCGATCTCAGCCTGCACTCGGGGATCGAGCGCTGAGGAGACCGCAGCGTCCGGGGTGATGAGCAACGGCCCGTCGACCGCTGCCGCCAGCGGCCCTCCGACCAGGGCGTCGGAGAAGAACTCGGACTGCGCGAGGACGACCGCCTTGGCGGACCCGGGGGCCGGGAACTCCTGCTGCGAGACGGCGATCGAGGTGCCGATGGCGTCCTGGCCGTAGATCCGGATGACGTTGGACGGCGCGTCGGTCGGTGGGGCGCAGGGCAGGTCGCCGTCGTAGCCTCCGGCCGGGAACTGCGCGAGTGCCACCGGGCCGCCGGTGAACGAGGTGTCGGCGCAGACGGACTGCGTCCCGGCCTCGTCGTTGGCTCCAGGCATCCACGTGGCCAGTTCGCCGAGCGCGGGGGTTGTCGGGCCGGTCCCCCCGGTGATCGCCGCCCACTGGTTCGGCGCGGCGTAGAGCCCGACGCTCGGCGCCCCCGCGCTGACGAGGCCGTCCACGAACCCTTGGAGCACGGCCAAGTTCAACGCCTGGCCGGCAAATCCTGTCTGCCAGGTGTTGGTCGTCTCGACGTCCAGCCACCACGGGTACCCGCTCGGTGTGGCAGGGACGCTCACCGGCGGGGACTGCGCGTCGACGGCTTGCGCGGCGGCGTGGAGCCAGGCGGCGTCCTGGGTCGCCTGCTGGTCGCCGAATTCCCACGCGCATGCCGGAGAGTCCTCTCCGGCATGCGCCGGCCCAGCGCTCGTGGAGACGGTCGTGACCGTGCATGTGCCGTACGGGGTCGCGCCCGACGTCGGCCAGTTGGCGACGAGTGTCCCGTTGAAGACGTTCCCCGGATCGCTGGTGTTCACGTACACGGATGCCTTGGGCTCCGAACTCGACCCCGTCGACGCGCTCACCGCCCAATAGAGCTCGCTCTGTGAATAGCTCGGAAACGACGAGGACGGGCCGAGGCAGGGGTTCAGCGTGTCGGGCACGCCGTCGTTCACCCCCACGATCCCGAAGGCTGGGTCGCTCGGGAACGTCGAGCCGCACTGCGGGAAGGAGATGTCGTTGCCCACCTGGGCGGTGCTCTGCGGGGCTGCCGCCGACGAGGTGGCCGCCCCGAGCGGCAGGATCGCCGCGAGCGTCAACGCGATCGTCGTTCGGGCTCCGAACCCACTCCCCGACTTCATGCATGCCCCCGTGCTGGGTCGGAAGGAACGCCGCTGGGCCGACCGCCGTTCGTGGCTCGGTCGTCGAGCTGCGACGGCGAGACGTGACGACCGAGGCGGTCCACCGGGCGAGTGTAGCGGCGAGCCCTGCCCTGCTTCGGGGACCACAGCACCGAGCGACGCTGGTGCGCGGCCCTTGCGCCCCAGGCGATGCCGCCCGCCTCACCCTGGCGTGCCTGCCCCGCCCTGGCCGGCCCGCCTTACCCTGGCGTGCCTGCCCCGCCCGGCTTCGTCTTGCGGCGTCCCGAGCCCCACCGCTTGGGGGAGCCCGTCTTCGAGAGCTCGAAGAGATAGCGGTTGTAGGCGTCCAGCTCCTCGTCGGCGATGGCTCTCACCTCGAGGACCTGAACGTCGATCGCCGGC
>JAJYYT010000323.1 GCA_021800645.1 Actinomycetes bacterium | reverse complement strand
GCGACGCGATCACCTTCGTGCGCGCGACCGAGCGCCTGGACTTCGCTGAATCGGTGCGGCTTCTCGCGGACCGGGCCGGGATCGTCCTGCACGAGACCGAGGGCGCCACGGACCGCAGGCGACGGAGCGAGCTGATCGAGGCGATGACGAAGGCGGTCGCGTGGTACCACGAGCGGCTCCTCTCGGCACCGGACGCGGGCCGCGCGCGCGACTACCTGCGCTCGCGAGGGTACGACGGCGCCGTTGTGCGCAGGTTCCAACTGGGATGGGCTCCAGACGACTGGGACGCGATGGCTCGAGCGCTCGCGCTCACCCCGCAGGTCGCGACCGAGACCGGGCTCGGGTTCGTGAACCGCGCAGGGAGGATCCAAGACGCCCTTCGTGCCAGGGTGCTGTTCCCCATCTTCGACCCCTCGGGGCGCCCGATCGCGATCGGCGGGCGGCTCCTCCCCGAGGCCGGCGGAGCGAGCGCGAGGCCGCATGGGAACCGCCGCACGGAGCCCAAGTACAAGAACTCTCCGGAGACGCCCATCTATTCGAAGCGCCGTACCCTGTACGGTCTGAACTGGGCGAAGCACGACGTCGTCGCCTCCGGGGAGGTGGTGGTGTGCGAGGGCTACACCGACGTCATCGGGTGCTTCATCGCGGGGATCGAGCGCGCCGTCGCGACGTGCGGCACCGCGCTGGGCGAGGAGCACTTCCGTCTCCTGCGCAACTTCGGCCGTCGCATCGTGCTCGCGTACGACGCCGATCAGGCGGGACAGTCGGCGACTGCGCGCGTCTACGAGTGGGAACGGCGCCACGACGTCGACGTCAGGGTCGCGCAGCTTCCTGGAGGGGCCGATCCTGCCGACCTCGCGCGCGCGGATCCCGACGCCCTGCGCAAGGCGGTCGCCGGGTCGGTCCCGTTCTTGCAGTTCCGTGTCGACAGGGTGCTGGCCGTCCACGACCTGTCCACGCCCGAGGGCCGGGCGAGGGCCGCCGAAGCGGCCCTCGCGGCGATCTCGCAGCATCCGGACCCGCTCGTTCGCGATCCGTACCTGATGCGGGTGGCCGACGCGACCAGGCTCGAACCCGAGTTGCTGCGCGCCCGGGCGGCCTCGCTGCAGACGCCATCGGCAGCGATGGGCGGTGAACGCCCCGAGCGGTCGCATCGGCTGGCTGGACACGGCGTTCCGGCCGAAGCGCGGGCGCGGCGGCCTGCGGTCAACCGCCCCGGCCTGGCGGCGCTCCGGCTCGCAGTGCACCGCCCGGAGCTGGTCGCGGACCGGCTCGAGGAGGTGCTCTTCGTCGACGAGCTCCAGCGGCGGGCGTTCGTCGCGCTCGCGGGCGCCGAGAGCCTGCAAGACGCGGTCGACGGGGCGGACGAGGAGGTTGCGAGCCTGCTGCGACGGCTGGCCGTCGAAGAGCCGGACCTCCCTGAAAGTGCGCCCGGCGATGCCGCTGGCACACTGATCGCCCGGCTCGCCCGGGAGGCTGCATCGAGGGCGCTCGCTGGGCGGGTCAGCGCCGCGCGGATCGGCCAGCTCGAGCTGGCCGACGTGAACGTCGAGACCGCGTCGGTGCGGCGCTGGATCGCGGAGCTCGACGACCCAGCTCGGAGTCGCGAGGCCGCGGACCGGTTGGTAGCGTGGTTGCTCGGCGTACAAGAGGGTCCCGCACGGGGCGCACCTCGGACGAGGACGACGGAGCCTGGATGAGCACGAACGGCAAGCTCGCGGGAGAAGGAGGCACCGTTCGCGACGTTCGGGGCACGACCAGCGCGGCGTCCCCGCCTCGGTCGCCGGGCAAGGCGAGACCCTCCTCGGATGGCGTGGGGTCGTCCGAGCACCTGAACGGCAGCGCAGAGGATCCGGTCCATACGTACCTGAAGGAGATCGGCAAGGTCCCGCTGCTGAGCGCGGAGCTCGAGGTCGAGATGGCGCGGCGGATCCAAGAAGGGATCGAGGCGGCTGCCCGTCTGGCTGCGCACGCCGAGGCGACGGCTGCAGGGGGGCCCTCCGAGCACCTGCTCTCGCCCGAGGAGCAGCTTCGCGACGGGCGCGCCGTCCGCCTCGGCGAGCAGGCGAAGGAGGCGCTCATCGAGGCGAACCTCCGGCTCGTGGTCTCCATTGCGAAGCGTTACCGAAACCGCGGCCTCGCCTTCTTGGACCTGATCCAGGAAGGCAACCTCGGGCTGATGCGGGCCGTCGACAAGTTCGACTACGAGAAGGGGTTCAAGTTCTCGACGTACGCGACGTGGTGGATCCGGCAGGCCATCACGCGAGCGATCGCAGACCAGGCACGCACGATCCGCATCCCGGTGCACATGGTCGAGACGATCAACAAGGTGGTCTGGGCGCAGCGCCAGCTCCTCCAGGAGCTGGGTCGCGAGCCCACCCCCGAAGAGGTGGCGCAGCGTGTCGAATTCCCGATCGAGCGCGTGCGGGAGGTCCAGCGGCTCAGCCTCGACACGATCTCGCTCGAGCAGCCCGTGGGCGAAGAGGACGACTTCAGCCTGTCGGACATGATCGAAGATCGCAGTGCCGTCGTGCCCGACGACGCAGCCACCCGCGCGATGCTCGATCGTGCCGTGAAGGCGGCGCTGGCGTTCCTCACCGAGCGGGAGCAGGACATCGTCAGGATGCGGTTCGGGCTCGACGACAGCAAGATCCGCACGCTCGAGGAGGTCGGAAAGGAGTTCGGCGTCACCCGCGAGCGTGTCCGCCAGATCGAGTCGAAGACGCTGGCGAAGCTGCGGCGCCCCGACGCCGCCTTCTTGCTGCGTGATTACCTGGAGGAGGCCTGACGCCGGGCCCGGGCCGGCGAGCGGGCTTTGGTAGGCTGGCCCCTCGACCCTTCCGGGGTGGCGCAATCGGCAGCGCAGCGGACTGTTAATCCGTTGGTTCTGGGTTCGAGTCCCAGCCCCGGAGCGAGAAAGTCCTGGTCAGCGGCTCTCGGCGTCCGCAGCGTACCGCCCGTGGTGGGCCGAAAGGAACCTCGCGATGCGTCGGCACCCGACCGCGGGCGTCGCTGGGGGACGCCGCCGAGCACCTGCTCGCGGTCACTCCCCCGAGCTGTCGGCCGCAATCCCCCTTTCCCGTCTCCGCACGCCTCTGAGCCCGGCCCAGCGCACGCGTCTGCTCGTCGGGAGGGCGCGAGTGCGATTCGGACTCTCCGAACGCGCGGATTGCTCGGGAACGGGTCTTCACAGCGGGTGCCCCCCGGAGCTGCCCTATGGTCTCACGAGGTGGAGGTCCTGACCCGTGACGTTTCGTCGGACCAGCCAGCTGGCCGACGGGCGTGCTCGACGGGCGTGCAAGGATGCGGTGCCATGAGGGCTCGAACGGCGGTGGATCGCGGCGCTCGGGCCGGGCATGCGCCGGTGACCTGCCCCGGGTAGCCTTGGCCCCCGAGAGCCCGTCGTGCTGCAGCTGACAACGCCGCCCACCGCGCCCCTCACGC
>JAJYYT010000322.1 GCA_021800645.1 Actinomycetes bacterium | reverse complement strand
GCATTCATCTTGCGCCGCGCCCTTCCCGAAGCAGCAGCGCGAGCCGTGCCGACCGGCGCCACGCCGCTGCCCAGAGGCGTCGAGCTGCGCTCGTTCCTCTCGGCGGAGTACGTCCACAGCCTCGTCAGCGCTGCCGCAAGCTTCCTGCTCCCGCTCCTGATCGTCCGCCAGCTCGGCGCGGTGGCCGAGGCCCACTTCTACATCCCGTGGCTGATCTACCTCACGTTCAGCAACCTCATGGCCAACGTGTCCTCGGGGTTGATCGTGGAGTCGGCCGCACGCGGACGGTCGCCGGCGACGATCCGCAGGGCCTTCGCATTGATGGCGGCGATCGCAGCGGTGGGCCTCGGTGTGGCCGTCGGCCTGCCGGGACCGCTGCTCGGCCTCCTGTCACCCGGGTACGCGAGTAGCGGCGCCGGCATGCTGCGGTTCGTGGGGCTCGCTCTCCCGTTCGTGGCGTTGGGCTCCCTCCTGGTCTCCCAGCTGTGGATCGAGCGGCGCATCTGGGGGATCGTCGCGGTGCGCGTCGTGCAGAGCGCTGTGCTGGTCGGCGGCACCGAGCTGTTCCTCCACCGTTTCGGGATCGAGGCTGCGGGCTTCGCCGTGCTGGCCGACGGCGCGCTGGTCTCCCTCGTCGGCGGCCCGATCGTGTGGCGCTGGTACCGCCGGCTGGCTCGCGATGCAGCCACCCGTGTCGCCGGTGTGGGGCCGGTCGAGCTCCCTCCGGTCGCGCCCCCTCCGGTCGTGCCCGATCGCACCGAGAACCAGCTCTGGGACTGAGCTGGCTCCGGGACCGAGCTGGCTGGCTCCGGGACCGAGTGGACGGTCTCGCACGTGCGTCGTTCCCCCGAGCGCGCCGCGGGCCCCTGCGAGGGCGCTGGAGAGCAGTCGCCCGACGATGCCCGGTCCGCAGGTTCAGCGCGCGGGGTGGTCCCGGTGCTCGCCGACGGCGCGATCGCCCCAGCGCGTGGAGAGACGCGTGCCCCACCGGGCGCGTCCCGCCACGAAGCCGGCGGTGGTCGCACACAACCCGATCACGATGGCTGCCGCCTGGGCGAGGTCCCACCACTGTCCCCTCGTCGCCCGAGCCAGGCGGCGCGCGATCCCCGCGGTGAGCACCGTGGCGACGTACCGGCGCTCGGAGGCCAGGCCGGCCGAGGCTCCGACCGTCGCCGTGACGGCAGCCTTGGAGAGCCCCTCCGCGTAGCAGTGGCGGACGAAGCGGGGCACCGTCGCGCGCTGGCGCGGGACGTCGTGCACCAGGACGGCAGAAGGGACCTGGAGGATCGTCGCATCGGGGTAGTGCTTGCGCACGCGGATGCACCACTCGGTCTCCTCGCAGCCGAGCGGGATCCTTCCGACCCTTCCGAGGTCGACGCGAAAGGCGAGGCTGCCGGCGCTGCGGCGGCGGGCGGCCATGCCGTTGGCGATGACGTTGCGCACCGGCTGCGACCCTTCGCCCCGGACGTGGCCCCGGTAGCTGCAGCCGATCACCCAGTCGAACTCGTCGGGGAACCACCCAGGTGGTCGCCCCGACCAGCGGGGGACGACCCGGGATCCCGTGACCAGGACGGCCGGATCCGCGAAGGGGGACACGAGGGCCTCCAGCCAGTCCGGCTCCGCCACGGCGTCGTCGTCCAGGAAAGCGACCACCGCACCATGTGCACGGTCCATGGCGGTGTTGCGCGCGCCTCCGGGCCCGCGGACGGACGCCTCGTTGGCGACGGCGGTCAGAGCGGGGAAGGTGCGGGCGACCCGCTCGAGCAGCGCCGGGTTGTGGTCCACGACGACCAGGGTCTCCTCGGGGCGGCGGGTCTGGGCCTCGACCGAGCGCACTGCCGCGCACAGGAGGTCCCAGCGATCCTCCGAGTACGTGCAGATGGCGACGGACACGGGCCCGGCCGGCGCCGTGGCACCCCCGGGCGTGGCACCCCCGGGCGTGGCACCCCCGGGCGGCGGGGCTCCCCCGCCCCTCACTGGCGCCATGGAACCGAAGGACGGGGATCGGATCGGCAGGCCCTGTAGTACCACACGGGCCCGGAGAGAGCGCCCGCCACCTCCTCGGCCGTGAAGCGCACCGCCCTCGACGAGCCGACGGGACGCTGGGTCGCGCTCTGCGCCCACATCGACCACAGGTGCCGCGCGGCTGCCGGCGCCTTCCGGAGCACCTCTCGGCGGGTGTCGTCCTGGCTGAGCCACTTGGTGATGACTGCCGCCAGCCCGCGGCCGTAGTCGCGCATCTGGTGACGCAGCCCGGATGCGTCCGCCCGATGGAAGTGCCAGATGACGGCGGACGGCTCGTACGCGAGCGCCCGGGAGGACCGCAGGATCCTTACGAACGCGTCCAGGTCCTCCCCGCCGCTCGTGGGCGAGCCCGTGCCCAGGTGCGGATCGAAGCCTCCGAGCGAGACGATGTGCTCCCGATCGACCGCGAAGTTGGCGCCGGTCCCGAAGGCACCAGCCTGGTACGGGAAGAGGACGCTCGGCTCCTCCCGCCCGTCGAGTTCGAAGAGCGCGGGCTGCATCCGGTCCGACCAGCTCACGCGTGCGTCGAAGTAGCGCTCCTCGGGCGTGGCCAGGCGGGCCACGGGGACGAGCCCGGTCACGCACGCGACGTCCGGGGCCGCCTGGAAACCCCGCGCGAGCCCTCGGAGCCACCACGGGTCGATGATCACGTCGTCGTCGGTGAAGGCCACGTACTCTCGGCGTGCCTCGTGCAGCGCGCGGTTCCGAGCGTTCGAGAGCCCCGGACGGGGTTCGCGGACGTAGTGGATCCGTGGGTCCGCGAGGGCGAGCTCTTCGACTGCGTCCCTGGTCGCCTCGTCGCTGGGCGCGTTGTCGACGACGAGGATGTCGAAATTCGGGTAGTCGAGCTCTCGGGCCGTGAGGAGGCACCTGACCGCGAGCTCGGGCCGGTCCCGGGTGCAGATGGCGACGGTGAACACTCGCGTCGTGTCGACCTCTGTCGTGTCGACCTCTGGCGTGTCGACCTCTGTCGTGTCGGCCTCGGCGACCCGCTCTCCGGCTGCGGATGGCGCGGACGCCGACGGCGCTCCCACGGAGGCGCCCGGGGGGCCGTTCCGGTCGTCCAGCCCGTCGAGGAGGGGCCGCACCGCCCGCTCGACTTCCTCTGGGTCCGCGCTGCCGTCCACCAGCGGCACGACGGCGAACCCGAGCGGCCGGTGGCCCAGGCGCACGAGCGGCCGGGCCCAGGTGTACAGGGCTGGCGGATCGTCGTTGACCGGTTGCAGGCGCCATCCTTCGGCGACTTCGCAGCGCGCCACCCAGAGCGCGTCCGGTCCGAACCGGCCAGTCGTGCGCTCTCGGCGGGGGTCCGGCCGCTCGTTCCCCCGAGGTGGATCGGAGGTCTGCGTCATCGGGTGGGAGCTCCCGCCGGAGAGGGAGGTGAACAGCTCAGCCCCGCACCGCGCCAGGAGCGCCCGCGCGCCGTC
>JAJYYT010000321.1 GCA_021800645.1 Actinomycetes bacterium | reverse complement strand
AGTCGTTGGACAGTTATGTTGACAAGGGTCTTGTAAAGACTTATTTATTTACGGCGGTAATCTGGTTGTGCACGTTCGCACACGTCGTCGAGCTGCGCTGCAGCGGCGATTGCGTCGGCAATCTCCCGGGGCGGGCGCCCGAGGCGCCTGGCGAGGGCCAGCGCGCCGTTCGCCTGGAAGTCCGCCCGATCCGACGGCCGGAGCACCGGGTCCGCCCCGGGCGCCACCGTGTCGAAAGCGGCCTGCAGGCGTTGGGCGAGAACCGAGGCGACGTCCGGCATGGCCCATCTTCGCGCCGTGCGAGACGGGTCCGATCACGATGGGGCTGCACAATGGGGCAGCAGCAGGGCACATGTCGTGAGGCCTCGTCCGGACCCCTCCGCCGCAGGCGGCAGAATGGCGGCATGGCACACCCCGACAGTTTTCACGCGCGCTCCGTTCTCCACGTGGGTGACCGGCGGTTCGAGATCTTCCGCCTCTCCGCCGTCACCGGGTCCGAACGCCTCCCCTACACCGTGAAGATCCTTCTCGAGAACGTCCTCCGGCACGAAGACGCGAAGTCGGTGACCGGTGCGGACATCGAGACGGTCGCGCGCTGGAGCGCGGCGAGCACCCCCAGCCGGGCTCCTGAACCCAAGGAGATCCCGTTCAGCCCCGAACGCGTCCTGATGCAGGACTTCACCGGGGTGCCAGCGGTCGTCGACCTCGCCGCGATGCGCGACGCGCTGCGCGCGCTCGGTGGCGACCCCTCGCGCGTCGACCCCTTGGTCCCCTGCGAGCTGGTCATCGACCATTCCGTGATCGCGGAGCGTTCGGGTGGACCGCGCGCGTTCGAGGACAACGTCGCGATCGAGTACGAGCGCAACCTCGAGCGGTACCAGCTCCTGCGCTGGGCGCAGCAGTCCTTCGAGCAGTTCCAGGTCGTCCCGCCCGGCACCGGCATCTGCCACCAGGTGAACCTCGAGTACCTCGCCCGAGTGGTCTTCCAGACCGACGACGGCGACGCGTTCCCCGACACGATCGTGGGCACCGACTCGCACACCACGATGGTGAACGGGCTCGGCGTCCTCGGCTGGGGCGTGGGAGGCATCGAGGCCGAGGCCGCGATGCTCGGCCAGCCGCTCTCCATGCTGCTCCCGCCAGTCGTGGGGCTCCACCTCCACGGCGAGATGCCCGAGGGCACCACCGCGACGGACCTGGTCCTCACGATCACCCAGCTCCTGCGTCGGCACGGGGTCGTCGGGAAGTTTGTGGAGGCCTACGGGCCCGGCGTCGCATCGCTCCCGGTCGAGACGCGCGCCACGATCGGCAACATGTCGCCCGAGTACGGCGCGACCTGCACCGTCTTCCCCATCGACCGGGCGACCATCGATTACCTGCGGTTCACCGGCCGAGACGAGGAGCACCTCGCCCTCGTCGAGGCCTACGCGAAGGAACAGGGCCTCTGGCACGATCCGTCGGCGCCTGACCCCGAGCACACCGAGACCGTGGACCTCGACCTCGGGACGGTGGAGCCAAGCCTCGCAGGACCGTCGCGCCCGCAGGACCGCGTGTCGCTCGCGGGGGCAGGCAAGGCCTTCCGCGCCGCGCTCGGGCGAGACGTGCGCGCCGGGCCGGCGGCCGGTGCAGCTGGGGAGACGGGTGCGGCTTCGGCCGAGGGCGCGGCTTCGGGGGAGGGCGCGGGTGCGGCTTCGGGCACGAGCGGCGGCTCTGCCGAAGAGCCCCCGAGGCCGCTGACCGACGGCGACGTGGTCATCGCCGCCATCACGAGCTGCACCAACACCTCGAACCCGCAGGTTCTCGTGGCCGCAGGTCTCGTCGCGAAAAAGGCCGTCGCCCGCGGCCTCATGACCAAACCGTGGGTGAAGACGTCGCTCGCTCCGGGCTCGCGCGTGGTCATGGACTACCTGGAGAAGGCGGGGCTCGTCGAGCCGCTGGAGAAGCTCGGGTTCTGGCTGGTCGGCTTCGGCTGCACGACCTGCATCGGGAACTCCGGGCCGCTCCTTCCCGGCGTCTCCGAGGAGGTCCAGGCGCGTGACCTCTCGGTCGTGTCCGTCCTGTCGGGCAACCGGAACTTCGAGGGCAGGATCCACCCGGACGTCCGCATGAATTACCTCGCCTCCCCGCCGCTCGTCGTCGCGTACGCGATCGCAGGCACGATGGACATCGACCTCACCGTCGACCCGATCGGGACGGACCAGGAGGGCAAACCGGTCATGCTCTCGGAGCTGTGGCCCTCGAGCCATGAGGTCGCGAGCACGATCCGCTCGTCGCTCACCTCCGAGGAGTTCCGCGTCCGCTACTCGTCGGTGTTCGAAGGCGACGAGCGCTGGCGCTCGATGGAGGTCGCGGGCGGCGAGACCTTCGCATGGGACGACCGTTCCACCTATGTGCTCCACCCGCCGTACTTCGAGGGCATCGGCATCGAGCCGGAGCCGCTCGCGGGGATCGACGACGCCCGCGTGCTCGTGATGCTCGGCGACAGCGTGACGACCGACCACATCTCGCCAGCAGGCTCGATCCGCCCGACATCTCCGGCGGGCGAGTACCTGCTCGCGCACGGCGTCGACCGCCAGGACTTCAATTCGTACGGCGCTCGCCGGGGCAACCACGAGGTCATGGTGCGCGGCACGTTCGCCAACGTCCGGCTTCGCAACCAGCTCGTGCCCGGCATCGAGGGCGGCGTGACCGTCCACCTTCCCGACGGGGAGCAGACCACGATCTACGAGGCCGCGCAGCGCTACCGCGCCGAAGGCGTCCCGTTGCTGGTCCTCGCGGGCAAAGAGTACGGATCAGGCTCCAGCCGTGACTGGGCCGCGAAGGGTCCCCGCCTCCTCGGCGTGCGCGCGGTGATCGCTCAGAGCTACGAGCGAATCCACCGCTCGAACCTGATCGGCATGGGCATCCTCCCGCTCCAGTTCCGAGACGGGGAATCGGCCTCCTCGCTGGGGCTCACGGGGCGGGAGCGGTTCTCCATCGACGGGGTCGCCGAGCTCGGAGAAGGCTCGATCGGTGACGAGCTGGAGGTACGTGCGACGGCGGACGACGGGACGACGACGAAGTTCGGCGCCCGGGTCCGCATCGACACGCCGATGGAGGTCGAGTACTACCGCCACGGCGGGATCTTGCAGTACGTGCTCAGGCAGCTCGCACGCTGACCCCCTCGCACGCCGACCCCCCGCGCGCTGCCACCAGTCACTTTCGCCCGGGGCACGCCGACCCCCCGCACGCTGCCACCAGTCACTTTCGCCCGGGGCACGCCGGCCCCGATCAGACCACCGCCTCTTCGTAGGAGGGTTCCCAGGCGGCGAGGTCACGAAGCCGCGGGTCGTTCGAGAAGACCTCGACGATCGGGACGTGCAACCCGAGCCTGCGCTGGATGACCTCCGCTTCGACGACCTGGTTCCACAGCACGAGGGTGACGACCACGCCCGCGGAGCCGGCACGAGCGGT
>JAJYYT010000320.1 GCA_021800645.1 Actinomycetes bacterium | reverse complement strand
GAGCCGAGGAGCCCGAGGTTCCCGCCGATGACGGCGTAGATGAAGTCCGTGTGCGCGTTCGGCAGGTAGCCCCAGGCAGTGGCCGACCCGCCGACCCCGCTGCCGCCCGGGCCGCCGAGGCCGAGGGTCGCGAGCGACTGCACGACCTGGTAACCGGAATTGCTCGCATGGGCGAACGGGTGGAGGAACGAGAGGAGCCGTGCCCTGCGGTAGGCGGCGTGGAGAGCCAGGTAACCGCCTACCAGGCCGACACCGCCCATGACCGAGAGGAGAAGGCGGAGGCGTACGCAGGCGACGAAGAGCAGCGCAAAGGTGATGCAGCAGAGGATGATCGCCGTGCCGAGGTCCGGCTGCTTCATGATGAGCACGCCGGCGACGCCGAGCAACAACAAGAGCGGGATGACCATCGCCTGGAACTGGTCCGAGCGCCGGGCTCTCCGGGCGAGCAGGTCGGCGCCGAAGATGACGATGGCAAGCTTCATGAGCTCGGACGGCTGGACCTGGATCGGACCGACTCCGATCCAGCGGCTCGATCCACCGGCGAAGTGTCCGACGCCGGGAAGGAACACGACGACGAGAAGGGCGAGGACTCCTAGCGGGAGGACGAAGCGAAATCTCCTGATGAAGGACGGCTCGATACGGGCGGCGACGACTGCGGCCACGGCACCGACGACCATGAAGATGCACTGGCGGGCGAAGTCGGACCAGGGCGATGCCCCGACGAGGACCGAGTCGGTCGAAGAAGCGGCGAGGACGAGCGGGAGACCGATGGTAGCGAGCAAGCCGATGGCGCCGAGGAGCACACGCAGTTCCAGCTTCGAGCCGACCGGCAGCCGCCCGACCGCGGCTCGGGTCTCGCCCGCGGGCGCTGCGGCTGTCCGTCCCGCCGCCCCCCTCTTCGTCCTCGGCCCCGTCTCGGCGGCGGTCCCCGGCCGGAGCCGCCGCGCCGCGTCAAAGGTCGTGATGCTCAAGATGTCCTCCCCTCGGTCGATCCGTCCTCGACGAACTGCTGCAGGGCGCGGACGAAGTCCTTCCCGCGCTCCTGGTACGAGCGGTACCAGTCGAACGAAGCGCAGCCAGGAGAGAGCAGCACCGCGTCCCCCGGTCTCGCGACGGCGTGCGCCGCGGCGACTGCCTCGTCCATCGAAGAGGCAGCCTTCACAGGCACCCTGCTCTCGAAGGCCGACGTGATCTCGGCTGCGGCCTCGCCGATCGCGACAACGGCCCGCAGCCGGCCGAGGCCCGGTCCGGCACCCGACTGCTCCTCGGCGAGGAGCCCGGCCGGGATGGCTCGCAGATCGAGGCCCTTGTTCCGCCCGCCCGCGATGAGGACGACGCTCTCGAAGCCGCAGACGGCCGCGAGCACCGCCGCCGGGGTAGTCGCCTTGGAGTCGTCGTAGTAGCGCACGCCGCCGGACTCGCCTACGAGCTCGATCCGGTGGGTGAGGGGAACCCCCCGCTTGAGCGCCAGCGCGCAACCGTCGAGCGTCCCGCCGGCGCTGAGCGCCACCGCCGCCGCCTGGAGCGAGTTGGAGAGATCGTGCGGCAACGACCTCGGCAGCTCATCGATGCTCACGATCCCGTCACCACTCGGGGTGACCAGGAGCTCGCCCTCCCTCCGGAAGTGGCCGGACCCGAGGCCGAGGCCGACCGCCAACCGGCGAGCCCGCACCGCGAGTGCGGCCTCGCGCACGACGGGGTCCTCGTCGTTCCAGACCGCGACGTCGTCCGGTCCCTGGTTCCGCCAGATGCGCGCCTTGGCGGCCGCGTAGTCGTGCAGGTCCCGGTGCCAGTCGAGGTGATCGGGCGCGAAGTTCAGCCAAGAGGAGACCGCCGGTCGGAACGTCGTCGTCCAGGCGAGCTGGAACGAGGAAACCTCCAACACCACGACTTCAAGTCCTTCGCTCCCCCCCCGCGAGGCCAGCTCGACGAGAGGTCGACCGATGTTCCCGGCCGGCAGCGCCCGCACGCCGGAGTCGCCGAGCATGGCGGCGACGAGCGTGACGACGGTCGTCTTCCCGTTCGTCCCCGTGACGGCGACGACCGGCAGCCCGGCATCGGCGGCGAGCTCGTAACCGAGCTGGACCTCCGAGACGATCCGCTCCGGCGACGCCAGCCGGAAGATGCGGTGAGTCGGCGGAACGCCCGGCGAGAGCACGATGCGGTCCGCGGCGCGTGCGAGCTTGGAGAGCACGACCTCGTCGGGCCGGAGCAGAAGGTCCGCCCCGGCGGCTGACGCCGCCTCCCGCATCTCGCCCGCCCGTTCCGACAAAGGGTCGACGTCGTCGATCGCGTGGACCGAAGCTCCTTCGTCCGCGTACCAGCCGGCGACGGCGCGGCCGGTCACCGCGAACCCGACGACGAGGATGTCCCGCGACGTCATCGCACCCGCCCGACCGTGAGGAAGTCGGCATAAAAGAGACCGAGACCGAGGGCCGTGCACAGACCCGAGAAGATCCAGAACCGCACGGTCACCGTCGTCTCCGGCCAGCCGAGGAGCTCGAAGTGATGGTGCAGCGGCGCCATGCGTAGGACGCGGCGGTGGAAGAACCGGAAGCTCACGACCTGGACGACGACCGAGACCGTCACCACGACGAAGAGCCCACCGATGATCGCCAGCAGCAGCTGGAGGTTCATGAGGAGGGCGAGGCAGGCGAGCCCCGTGCCGAGAGCGAGCGCCCCGGTGTCTCCCATGATGATCCTCGCCGGAGCGGCGTTCCACCAGAGGAAGCCGACACACGCACCTGCCATCGCGATCGCCACGACGCCGAGGTCGAGGGCATGGGGCACCCTGTAGATGCCGAAGTGCCGGAACTGCCAGTACCCGATGATCGTGAAGCACGAGAAGGCGAAGGTGGAGGATCCTGCAGCGAGGCCGTCGAGGCCGTCGGTGAGGTTCACCGCGTTCGACCCGCCGACGATTATGAGGACGGCCCACAGCACCCAGAGGCCTGAGCCGAGGGACAGGCCCGGGTCGTCCCACCTCGTGAACGAGAGCTGCGTGTTGACGCCGGCCCAGTACAGGGCGGCAAAGGCAAAGCCGAGGGCGATCGCCACCTGCAGGGCGAACTTCGCACGCTTGTTGAGGCCGAGCGAACGCTGGCGGCTCACCTTCAGCCAGTCGTCGGTCGCTCCGACGACGCCTGTCCCGATCACAGCCAGCACGACGAGCCACCCCGACCGCGTGAACTCGCTGCCCGTGCCGACGTGCCCGAGCACGTAGCCGGCGAGCAGGGCCAACAGCATCGCGATGCCGCCCATGGTCGGGGTCCCTTGCTTGGCGGCGTGCTGTGCCGGCCCGTCCTCACGCACGTGCTGCCCGATTCTCCAGCGGACCAGCCATCGGAGGAGTATCGGCGTGCCGAAGCCCGCCACGAGGATGGCGACGCCGCCGGCGGTGAAGAGAGCGATCATCTCTCCTCGCTCCCGCCTGCGAGCAGGGCTGCCAGCTCGGCGACGACCG
>JAJYYT010000319.1 GCA_021800645.1 Actinomycetes bacterium | reverse complement strand
CGCCGTCTCCATCGCAACCTTCGCCGTGCGCCGGGCCTGGAGAGCGGAGCGCGCAGCGCGGATCGCCACTGCGGAACTGACCATCGACCCCCCCGAGCCCGAAGCGGACCCCAGCGGAGAGCGTGACGCGGAGCGCGACGCGGAGCGCGCCAGGGCGGCTCGCGCACTCGCCAGTGCCCTCGCCGTGTGGTCGGGAGGCTCGTCGCTCTCCGCGAACCGCGGGCGGCGCGCCGCGGCAAGGGCAGGGGCGGGACAGCTCGCACGTGCCACCGGGCTCGTGCCGCGTGACGCCGCAACGCGGGCAGACGTTGCGGTGCTGCTCGCTGAGCTTGCCGCGGCGAGTGAGTGGTCGCAGGGCCAGCTCTTCGAGGAGGTGGGTGCATGACGACGGTGCGCGCCAGGCTCGGCGCGCTGGGCGAGGCGGCGTGCGCGTACGCGTCCGCGGGGTGGAGGGTGCATCCGGTGCGGGCGGGAGGGAAGGTGCCGCTGTTGGCTGGGTGGCCGGAGCGGGCGACGTGCGATGTGGACCAGGTTGAGGCGTGGTGGCGGGAGCGCCCGAGGGCCAACGTCGGTGTCGCGACAGGGGGCGGGCTGCTCGTGCTGGACGTGGACCTACATGGGGAAGAGGACGATGACGGCGGCTTCGCGACGCTGGCGGCACTGGCCGCGCGGGGGTTCCACCTGCCGCTCGGGCCGATCGCGGAGACTGCCAGTGGGGGGGCTCATCACTGGTTTCGGGTGGATGGCGAGGTCCGCAACGCCGCGGCGTTCCTTCCCGGATTGGATCTCCGCGGCGACGGGGGGTACGTGGTTGTGCCCCCGAGCACGACCGACGTGGGGGGCTACCGCTGGATTGGTGAACCCAGCGATCCCCCACAGGGGCTCGACGCACTCCCCCCAGCGCCCGACTGGCTGCTCCGGGGACTGCAAGAGCCAAGCCCAGCCCGGCCTTCCTTCCCCTCCCGCGAGGGGTGGGGGCAGGGACACGCCGCCGAGAAGTGGCTTCCCGAGGTGGCCAGGGCAGCGCAGGGAACCCGCAACGACGTGCTGTTTCGCGCCGCGAGCGCCATAGCTGGCGAGGCGGTCCGCCGGCGGACCGACCCCCGCACTGAGCTCGACGCGCTGCGCGTTGCGGCGCGGGGCGCGGGGCTCGGAGAAGTCGAGATCGAGAGGACCATTCACTCGGCCTGCCGTGTGGCGGGCCTCGTATGAAAGAGAGGCATGAGCATGGAGTTTTCAGCGGAGTTCTACCGGCAGATCGACGAGTTCGTCGCTCGGGCGACCGCGGAGGAGGAAGAGACGATTGGGAAGGCGTGGGGCTCATGGCTCGACCGGCACAGCGACCTGTCGCGCCTGGTGAGCGAACCGCGCACACCGCAGGAGTGGATCCTGCCGGGACTGAAGCGTGGCTCGCTCGGGATGCTCGTCGGCGCCGGGGGGGTGGGCAAGTCGTTCTTCCTCATCCCATCCCTGCTTGCCGCTGGTGCGGGGAGCGGCTGGCCCTGGGCGCCGGGAGAGATGCGGGAGCCCCGGCGAGTTTTGGTCATCAACGCCGAGGACGACCAGGACACGATCGTCGACCGGGCGCGGAGCGTCTGGGCGGCAGGGGTCACGGAGGGGTGGGACCACGTCCGGTTTCTGTCCATCGCGGGGCAGCGCAAGGCGCGCGCAATCGGGCCTCGGGGCGAGGTCGGGCCGCTCCGCGAAGCCCTCATGGAGATGTGCGCGACCCGGCACTTCGACTTGATCGTCCTCGACCCACTGGTCAGCTTCAGCGGCGCCTCCGAGAACGACAACTCCCTGGTCGGGGCGATGATCGACGAGATGCGGCAGATCGCGGTCGGGCTCGACGTCGCACTCCTCCTCGTCCACCACGCGTCGCAAAACGCGATCCTCAACGGACAGCTCGACCGAGCCGAGGCGGCGCGGGGTGCCACCGCGCTCGTGAACGGCGTCCGGTGGATGGCCAGCTATGCGCGGCCGAGTGACACAGAGCGCGACGCGCTCACCGCAGGGTGGGGGTCGGCGGAGCAGGTCAGCCGGCTCCGCCGGCTCGCGGTGGTCAAGGTCAACGCTGGCCCCGACGACACCCCCGCCGTGTGGCTCGAGGTTGGGCCGACCGGCGTGCCGTCGGTCCTCGGGGAGCACGAGGCCAGCCGGGTCGAACGGGTTCTACGCGACGCGTCGAGCGCCACGCGGGGCGCGTCGGGCGCGTCGCGGGGCGGGGGCAATGGGAAGGGCGAAATCAGGCGGCTCTACACCGGGGAGGGGATGTGATGGCGAAAGCACTTGCGAAGACGGACAGGTCGGGCTTCGCCCAGGTCGAGCCGGCGCACGGATTAGGCCCGTTGTTCAAGTCGGTCCCAGAGGGTCCGCGGCTGTTTCGGACCGTCAGGCAGGTCATCGAAAGAGAAGTTGGCGCGATCGAATGGGCCGGCCCCGAGCTCGGGGTCGCCGAGCAGGACTGCCTGCTCGGGCTCTTGGCGGCAATCAGTGGGGCGAAGCCGACCAGCGCGGTTGGGCGGCACGGCCTGGTCGCGCCCGTGCGGGACGGGCACCTCGGTCCGCTCGCGCCCGCGGTCAGCATCGAGACGACGTGGGACGAGATCGGGAGCGCCATGGGGAAACAAGAGCACGATTCGCGGGAAACGGCGGCGAGACGCGCCATGCACTTTCTCGGGTCGACGACGGCACGAATGATCACCCCCGACGGAACGACGAGCTGGAAGGTCCTGCTCGTGAACCACCGCGAGGTGGGCGGCCGGGTCATCGTGGACCTCAACCCGGCCCTTGCAGCGGTGGCGGCGGGGGCCCGGCGGGTGGTGGTTCCCCTCGCGGAGCGAAACAAGTTCGGTGAAACGGGCCGGCTCGTTCACGCGTGGCTCTGCGCCTGGATTGGCCCAGGGAAGACGGAGGAAATCGGGCTCGATGCCCTCGCGATCCATATCTGGGGAAAGCCACGGAGCGAGGGCACCAAGAGGCGGCGGCGATGGCAACTGCTGAAGGTCCTCGACGGCATCACGAAGCTGGGCTGGGGGGTTGAGTCCTTCGTGCTCAAGAAAGACGGCACACCCGGGGTGAAAATCAGGCGCCCGCTGCTCCCGGAGGGGGCGCTGCCGGCGCGAGTCGATGAGGTCAAGCACATCGCGGCGCTCGTTGCTGCGATCCTCATCGGGGTTGCGGTTGCGGCGGCGGTGGTCGCCCTCGCCGGGCACGGGGGCGCGGGAGGGGTCGTGCCACTCCTCAGAATCTTCGTTCAGCGGGTGGGAGAGGGGCTCCGCACCCGGGCTGGGGGCTGACGCGAAAGTCCTGGTCAGGCGCGAACGCTCAAAACGCGAAAGTCCTGGTCAGGCGCGAACGCTCAAACGCGAAAGTCCTGGTCAGGCGCGAACGGTGGGTGGCGCGATTTTTGCCCCCTGACCTGGGGGAACAGCACCCCTCGCCGAACGCGTACAAAAGATCTCTACTAGA
>JAJYYT010000318.1 GCA_021800645.1 Actinomycetes bacterium | reverse complement strand
ATGATTCGGGTCGCTCGCAGGAGGTGGACAGCTCACCTGGCTCGGGGCAAGCCCCCGGCGCGGATCACTCGGGGAGAGCCGAGGGTAGGCGCAGGTTCCTAAAGGGCGTGCTGGCGGCCGGGGGTCTCGTCGTCGCCGGTGCTGCGACCGGCGCAGCTGCCGCAGCCGCCGGGGCCAACCGGCCAACGGGCGGACGGTCAGGGGTCGGCACAGAAGGAGGCGGCGGATCCCTGCGCAACGCCGCTCTTACGCCGGCAACGGCCCGGCTCACACCCAAGCCCAGGCAGCCCGGCCAGCTCTTCTTCCCCGACCGGCCCATGGGAACCGACCAGATTCCCGAGATCGAGCACATCGTCGTCGTGATGATGGAGAACCACTCCTTCGACAACATCCTCGGCATGCTCGGCCGGGGCGACGGCTTCACTCTCGGCCCGCAGGGCAGGCCGACGAACTGGAACCCGAACGGACACGGCGGCCGCCTGCGGGCGTTTCACATGCCGACGCCGTGCCAGCTTCAGCACAAGCCGAGCCAGAGCTGGAACGCCTCCCACGCCCAGTTCGAGGGCGGAAAGCTCGAAGGCTTCGTCACGTCGGCCTCCGGCCCGGTCGCCATGGGCTACTTCACGCCGAAGGACATGCCGTTCACGAACTCCCTCGCCCGGACCTTCCCTCTCGCCGACAGGTGGTTCTGCTCGCTCCTCGGCCAGACGTACCCGAACCGCCGCTACCTGCTCGCCGGCACCTCCCTCGGCATGATCAACGACACGTTCGACATGGCGCTCCCGCCGAACGGCACGATCCTCGAGCACTTCCATGCGAACAGGATCTCCTGGAAGAACTACTTCTTCTCCCCCAAGGGCACGCCGAGCGTGTACGTGTGGATGGGGCTGCTCGGCAAGAAGTGGGTGGTCGACGGCACGGTCCCCATCGGCAGGTTCTTCAGCGACGCGAACAAGGGAGCCCTTCCCGCCTTCTCGCTCGTCGACCCCAACTTCACGAAGAGCTCGGAGGAGAACCCGCAGGACGTCCAGTTCGGAGACGTGTTCCTGTCAAAGGTCGTGCAGGCGGTGATGCACGGCCCGAAATGGCGGGAGACGCTGCTCATCTGGTGCTACGACGAGCACGGCGGCTACTACGACCACGTGGTCCCGCCGCCGGCGCCCGTCCCCGACGACGTGCCGCCCGATCTGACGAAGGGCGACGTGAAGGCGAGCTTCGACCAGTACGGCTTCCGGGTACCTGCGGGTGTGGTGAGCGCGTATGCGAAGAAGGGCTACGTTTCGCCCGTCGTCTTCGACCACACCTCGATCCTCGCCCTCGTCGAGCAGAAGTGGAACCTGCCCGCCCTGACGAAGCGCGACGCCGCGGCGAAAGCACCCCTCGACATGCTCGACTTCAGCGCGCCCGCCTTCGCCAAGCCGCCCCACCTCGCCGCCCCGGCCGACCCGGCGAGACGGGCGGGCTGCCTCCTGACCGGGCCGGGCAAGATCCCCTAGCCCAGCCCGCTACACCCGACTCGCCGAGGCATCGGGCCACGCGTCGCCCCAGGCCGACTTCACGGCGCGCCGGTAGAGGGGCGAGCTCCGGCCGATCGTGGCCCGCTCGAGACCGGCTTCGGTGCAAAGGGACAGCTCCACGCGGCGGCGCTGCCGCCCCGGCCGCCGCAGGATCCGCCCCGCGCTCCGACCGCCGGGCAGCGCAGGCCGCGCCACCGCGGCAAAACTGAACTTCTCGTCCTCCCAACCCACCTCCCCCGCTTTCATCCTCCGGTGGAGAGAAGAGCGCGAGAGCCGCACGCCGAAGTGGCACCAGTCCCCCTCGCCCATGGGGCAGTCGGCCTCGTGCGGGCACGGAGCGACCACCGTCCCGCCGAGGGAGACGAGCAGGGAGCGAACCCGGCGGACGACACCGAACCCTGCCGGCGTGCCGGGCTCGACCACGACGATCAGCCCGGAGCACCGCTCCCACCAGAGAGCCACCAGGTCGTCGGCCCTCTCCCCCGCCTCGCCGAGCACGTAGGCCATCGCGACGACGTCGAAGCCTGTGAGCTCGCCTGGCTCGCCCGGCTCGCCCGGTTCGGCGACGCCCCATCGCCAGGAGGGGCCGCACAGGCCGAGGCGCGCGCAGAGCTCCTCGCCGAGGCTCCGCATGTGCCGCCCCGGCTCGAGCAGGAGCGCCCTCTCGAGATCCGGCCAAGTGGACGCCGCTGCGAGGGCGGCCGTGCCGGGTCCAGCCCCGACGTCGACGAGGCTCCTGGGGCGCCAGCCGGCCGAGGACTCCTTCGACAGCTCAAGAGCCCTCCTGCTCGCGGCGAACGTCGCATGGAAGCGGGTGACGAGGTACGCGAGCGCCGCGAGGTCCGAACCGACAGGGACCTCCGCCGACCCGCCACCGCCGCGTCCGCCGGCCCCACCGGCACCGCCGGCCCCACCGACAGCTCCGGCTGATCTGTACGCAAGCGACAGCTCGGCGCTGGCCCTTGCGAGGTCACGCCCCGGTACCCGAGCGGCGAGTTGGGACACGACCTGCTGGATCGTCTCTTGCGGAGGGACGGCGGGCAGCCCGGTCACGGCAGGATCTGGCCGGTCACCTCGCCGAGACCGATCGTGGTGCCGTTCGCTCCGGGTGCCGTCGCGCTGATCGTGACGACGTCGCCGTCCTCGAGGAACGACCGCTCGGAGCCGTCGCCGAGGCTCACAGGCGTCGATCCGTTCCAGCTCAGCTCGAGGAAGGAGCCGCGTTCGTCCCCCGAGGGGCCGCTCACCGTCCCGGAGGCGTACAGGTCGCCGGTCCTGAGCGATGCGCCGTTCACGGTCATGTGGGCCAGCTGCTGGGCAGGCGTCCAGTACATGGTCCGGAAAGGCGGGCGGCTCACGACGGTGCCGTTCCAGGCGATCTCGAGGCTGAGGTCGAGCCCCCACGGCGGCTTGCCGGAGTCGTCGAGGTAGGGCAGCACCGGCGGGTCGCGCGGCGGCGGTGCGAGCCGCGCGTGCTCGAGAGCCGCGATCGGCACGACGAACGGCGACACGGAGGTGGCGAACGACTTGCCGAGGAATGGCCCGAGCGGCACGGACTCCCACGACTGGATGTCGCGCGCCGACCAGTCGTTCAGCAGCACGAGCCCGAACACGTGCCATTCGAAGTCGTCGAGCGGCACCGGCTCGCCGATGCGAGGGCTTGACCCGACGACGAAACCGACCTCCGCCTCGATGTCCAACCGCTCCGACGGCCCGAAGGTGGGCGAGGGATCGGTCGTCCTCTTGCGCTGCCCCTTCGGGCGGACGATGGGAGTGCCGGACACGACGACCGTGCCCGCCCGTCCGTGGTACCCGATGGGAAGGTGCTTCCAATTCGGCGGGAGGGGGTCGCCGTCGGGACGGAAGATGCGCCCGACGTTCGACGCGTGGTGCTCCGAGGAGTAGAAGTCGACGTAGTCGGCCACCTCGAAGGGGAGGTGCAGGGTCACGTCCGA
>JAJYYT010000317.1 GCA_021800645.1 Actinomycetes bacterium | reverse complement strand
GACGGTCGTCTGCCTGGACCCGCTCGTCTGCCCGTGCGCGACGATGTCGCGCATCGACCCCATGCACCTCGCGTGGGTGCTTGAGGGGCTCGTGGAGGGAGAGGTGCGCAACCGCATCACCGTGGACGAGGAGACCGCGAGCTGGGCGCGCGTCGCCCTCCAGCGGATGCTCGAGATCACCTGATCCTCGGTTCCGCCGGCTCTCACGGCGAAAAGGTAGGAGGCGCTCGGCGGACCGCCCGAGGGGCGAGGCAAGGCGGGCCGCCCGAGAAGGCCAGGCAAGGCGCTGTCCGACGGGGCGAGGCAAGGCGGCGAGCTCACCGCCGCTTCGTGCCGCGACGGTCGCGGAGACCCCCACCCGAGTGCGCTGCGCCCGAACGGGCTTCCCCAGCTCGGACCTGTAGAGTTGCACCCAGTGCAAATCTCGCCCAACAGCTCCGGACGGGGAGATGCCCGGCTCGACGCCGAGGAGCTCGCCGACGCGCAGGGGCGCCGGGAGCACAAGAAAGACGCGGTGCGACGCGCGCTGCGCAGCGCTGCGCTCCGCCTCGTCGAGGAACGGGGCCTGCACGAGGCCACCGTCGAGGACATCACCGAAGCTGCAGGCGTCTCCAAGCGGACGTTCTTCAACTACTTCTCCTGCAAGGAGGATGCGCTCGTCGGTCCCGGGCGCGAGCTCGGTGAGCACATCGCCGACGAGTTGGCGCGACGCCCCGCCGAGGAGTCCACGCTCCAGGCCCTCCACGCGGTGCTCAGGGGAGTCGTCGCTGCCGCCGAGCGCTCCCCTGGCCGCCTTGCCGACTGGGCCACGCGGATCCAGCTCGTACAGACCTATCCCGACGTGCTCGTTCCACGACAGCTGGCGGCGTTCGCGGACCTCGAGCGCTCGATCATTGCCGGCGTCGTACGGCGGACCGGCGCCGAGGACGTCGTCGATGCGCCACAGGTCGACGGCGCCACACGGCTGTTCCCCGCCGTCGCCGCCGCCGCTGCGGTCGCGATGCTCCGAGTGGCGTTCAACCGCTGGAGGCAACAAGGGAACAGGACCCCGCTGCCAGCCCTCGTCGACCGCGCGTTCGACGAGCTGGCAGGCCTGATCGCCGATCCCGCGCCGCGCCCTCGCCCGCGCCGTCCCCCGTCGGGCGTTTCCCGGTCCGGAACCCCTCCATCCGGAACCCCTCGCTCCGGAACCCCTCGCTCCGGAAGCTCCTCGTCGGTCGGGCGAGGGTGAACCCTCAGGAGGATGCCAACGTGAACCGAGCCTTCAGCCAGCTGGCGCGCGCCGTCGTGCGATTCCGGGTGCTCGTCGTGCTGGCGTGGATCGTCCTCGCGATCGTCGCATCGAGGGCGCTGCCCTCGATGACGAGCGAGGTGAACAACAACAACAGCCAATTCCTGCCCGCCAGCGCTCCGAGCGAACGGGCGGCGACCCTGGCAGCGCCGTTGCTGGGGAACACCATCGGCGACAGCCAGCTCCTGGTCGTCAGCTCCACGTCGCAGGGGACGCTGACCCCTGCGGATCAGCGAGCGATCCAGACGCAGGTCGCGTCACTTCGCCGGGTACCTGGCGCGCTGAAGGTGGTAGAAGCCAGGGTGTCGCCCAACGACACCGCCGCGGAGGTCGTCGTGACCGCCTCGGTGAGCGCGTCGGACATCAGCGCCCAGAAGACGCTCGTCGACCACGTGCAGGCTGCCGTCACACACGTTCGCGCCCCCCCAGGCCTCGAGGTGCACCTGGCCGGCCCGGTCGCGACCAACGTCGCGAACCAAAAGAGCTCGGACAAGACGGGTGGGCGCATCCAGGGTCTGTCGTTCCTGCTGATCATCCTCCTGCTGCTCGTCATCTTCCGGGCACCGCTCGCCGCGCTGATCACGCTCGTCCCGCCCGGCTTCGCGCTCGTGGTCTCCTACCGCTTCATCGGGGCACTGGGCGCCCATGGCCTGAAGATCTCCGAGATCACCGACATCCTGCTGATCGTGCTCATGCTGGGCGCGGGCACCGACTACGGGCTCTTCTTGGTGTTCCGGGTACGCGAGGCGATCCGGGACGGCAAGGACCCCAAGGACGCGGTGGTCTACGCACTCGTGCGCGTAGGGGAGTCGATCAGCGCGTCCGCCGGCACCGTCATCCTGGCTCTGCTCACCCTGCTGTTCGCGACCTTCGGCATCTACCACGACCTCGGCATCCCGCTTGCGGTCGGCATGGGGGTGATGCTCCTGGCAGGGCTCACCCTGCTGCCGGCGCTGCTCGCCATCTTCGGACGTGCGGCATTCTGGCCGACCCGGGTCGCCCCGGGCAACGACCGGCGTGGATGGTGGGGACGGGTCGCCGGTCGCCTGGTCCAGCGGCCCTCGGTCACCCTGGGCATGGGCGTGGTGGTGTTCCTCGCGCTCGCAGTTGCCGCGCTCGGCTACCACTCCGCCGGGTTCGGCGGGGCCACCACAGCGCCTGCCGGCAGCAGCGTCGCCAAGGGCAACGCGATCCTCGCCGCTGAGTTCCCCCACTCCAGCGCCAACCCGGCCAATCTGGTGCTCGCGTATCCCGCGTCGGTGTGGAGCGACCCGGCACCGCTCGCCACGGCCCAGCGCTCCTTGGAGGCGTCCAAGCAGTTCAAGGAGCTCTCAGGTCCCCTCGATCCGAACGGGACGCCGATCACCCCGACCCAGCTCTCGGCGCTCCACGCGAAGCTCGGCCCTCCGGCCGCGCTCCCCGCCGCGGAGCCTCCAGGCACCGCCGTGCCGCTCTCGCTCTACAACGCCTACCGCGCAGAGGCGCTCTACGTGAGCACGAGCGGACGCATCGTGCAGTTCGAGGCCTCGCTCGTGGCCGGCGGCCAGCAGAGCACCGCGGCGATGAACGCAACCCCACGGATCCGCCGGGTCGTCGCCGCCGCGGCGTCCAGGTCAGGGGCGCACGCGAGCGGCGTGGCGGGTGAGGCTGCGGCGCTCTACGACGTCTCGAGCGCATCGAACCACGACCTGCTCCACGTCATCCCGATCGCCATCGTCGCGATCGGCATCCTTCTCGCGCTCGTCCTTCGGAGCGCGGTCGCCCCGCTGTACCTGATCGTGAGCGTGGCGCTCTCCTATTTCGCCGCGCTCGGCCTCTCGACGCTCGTGTTCATCGACCTCGTGGGGGACGATGGTCTCACGTTCATCCTGCCGTTCTTGATGTTCATCTTCCTCCTCGCGCTGGGGGAGGACTACAACATCCTGGTGATGACGCGCATCCGAGAGGAGGCGCACCAGCGGACGCTTCGAGCCGCGGTGATCGAGGCGATCGGCAGGACGGGGCCGACCGTCACTTCCGCGGGCATCATCCTGGCGGGCAGCTTCGCCGTGATCGGTTTCGCAGGGGGAGGAGGACCTGGTGGCAGCCAGATCCGCGCGATCGGCTTCGGCCTGGCCTTCGGCATCCTGATGGACACCTTCTTGGTGAGGACCTTGCTCGTGCCCTCGGTCGTCTCCCTGCTCG
>JAJYYT010000316.1 GCA_021800645.1 Actinomycetes bacterium | reverse complement strand
ACGACCCGGCGCAGAGGCCCTGCGTGGTACTGAGCCGGTGCCTCCCCGACGGCGTCGCGGTCACCGTGGTGCCGTACGCACTCGGCGACCACGGTGAGGTCGTCGTCGCGGACCGAGGCGGCGACGAACTCGCCGCGTTGCGCTTCGCTGCGGCGTCCTCGCCGGCGCTGGCGTGGATGGGCGAGGTCTGCGAGGCGGTCGCGATGGCCGCCGAGCACGACCCGCGCCCCACAGCCGTGACCAAGGAGACCGTCGCGATGGCGCTCGCCGACTACGAGCGCCTGGTCGACCACGTCCTCGCACGGTAGCGCTGAGGATGCGCACGGGCGACCGGTCGGGTCCATGGGACCTTGACCGGTCGCCCGTTCACGCGACCAGGCTCTCTGCCTCCCCGAGCATCACGACACGCCGGACGCAACGGCGCAGCTCCGAGCTGCACGCGCCGTGGCGGGCGACGACGTCGACTGCGACGCCGAGGCCGGCGAGCTGCGCGGCGAACGGTGCGAAGAAGTGGTCGCCCGAGCCGATCACCACGCGCTCGTAGTGCTGCGCCAGGAAGCCCGGGTCGCAGAGGTCGAGCAGCGCCTGGTCCGCACCGTCGGGGACCGGGGCCGAGACCCGCCACGCGATCTGGTGGGGCAGCTCGAAGGCCGCGATACGCACGAAGCGCCGCGACCCGACCGCTACGCCGTGGTCGCACTCACCCAGACCCGCCACGCGCACGTAGTTGGCGATCGCTGCGCGCACCGCGCCCTCGAGCGTCGCCGCTCTGGCGCGCCGTTTCCGCCCGAACGCTCCCACCAGGTTCTCGAGGTCGAGCGCGTGGAACGCCCGGCCGTCTCTGTGGCCGTGAACACTCATCGCTCCCTCCCTTCTCCGTCTCGGCTCCCGCCAACCACGGCGTCGCGCCATGGCTGTGAGCCTGGAGAAGAGCGCCCCCCGGCGCTGCGGGCGCTGCGACGCGCGACGTTGCGCTCAGCCGAGGAGGGAGCGCAGGCGCCCGAGCGCCTCCTTGCGGATCTGGCACACCCGGCTCTCGGTGATCCCGCCCAGGCGCCGACCGATCTCGGCCAGTGGGATCTCGGCTCCGAAGCTGAGCGCGACCACGATGCGCTCGCGCGCTCTCAGCGCGCCGAGCGCCGCACGCACCTGCTCGCGCCGCTCCTGGCGCACGTAGGCCTCGAACGGGTCTGCGTCGTGGCTCCCGGCCAAGGCCTCGGGGTCGTATGTCTCGAGGCGCGAGACCTCGGCGTCGGCGATCGCCTTCTTGACCGACCGGTACGCCTCGAGGGTCACCCCGAGCGCCCGGGCCTCCTCTTCCTCGCTCGGCGCCCGCTTGCGCTCGTTCCACAGCCGACTGCGCACCTCGTGGATCTCGCGCGCCCTTCGCCGAACGCTCCGAAACGCCCAGTCCTCCGAGCGGATCCCGTCCATGATGGCGCCCCTGATGAGGTGCGCAGCGAAGGTCGTGAAGCGCACGCCGCGCAGTGCGTCGAAGCGGTCGACGGCCTTGATGAGCCCCTCGGCGCCGTAGCTCTCGAGGTCGCCGACGGGCGTCGCGTCCGACGAGAGCCGCGCCCGCAGCGCCCTGGCCTCGTACTCGACGAGCGGCCAGTAGCGGGCGATCAGCTGTTCGCGGGCGTGCCGGTCGTCGTGACGCTTGTAGCGCTCCCACAGCGCGGCCAGCGCCTCGTCGTCGGACCGCTCTGCGACGCAACGCCCGGCTCGCCCCGCGCGCAACGCCCCTCCAGCTCCGTCGCGATCGTGGCTACCTGCCTCCGGGTTGGGTGCCCACCCCACGACGCCGACGGCCTGCTCATCCATCCGATCGCTCCCCTTTGCCTCGCCTGCGCCACGCGGCCGCTCCCTTGGCCGTCCTGAGCGCTTGTGTGCGGTCGTCCTCGAACCCGCGCTGACGGGCCACTTGTCGGCAGGTCGCCCGATCGGGAGCGAAGACGTCGATGGGGCGACCCTCTCGGGGCCACCGTTCAGGAACAGCTGAGCCAACCCTGCTGCGCTCGTCGCCGAGCGCCGAGAGGTCGAGGCAGCGCTCGAAGCGTCGAGCTGAGCGCTCGCGCCACCCCATGCTCCTTTCGAGCGGCGAGGTCCGCCGCTCGCATGGGAGGACCGATGCGAGCCTGCAGGCGCCGTTGCGCACACACCACCGCCGTCTTCGGCGTCAGTGCGTGGACGACTCCGAGCGTCGCGTCCCCTCCCTTGAGCGCGTGCCCCTTCCCCACCCCCGCCTCGCGTCGCGCCGCGCCCTGGGTCCGCTGGTCCCCTCCAGCTGCTCCAGGGCGCGACGCGACAGGCGCGCCGGCACATCCCGGCGCCCATGGCGCCGGGTCGGATGAAAGGAACACCGCAATGACTGCTTCACGCTTCTACGGACCGCTCTCGTCGTCGTTCGGTGAGAGAGGAGCCCGCTACACGCAGGCCGACCTCCCGGTCGTCGACGACGAGCCGGAAACAGTCGCAGCACAGACGAACGACGCACCCGGCATCCGTCACGTGGTCGTCGATGCGAACGTGCTCGTGAACATGGCCCGTGAGCTGGCAGACTCCCCGACGGGGCGCCGCCGGGAGCTCACGGCGTTCGTCTCGGTCGTCCACCGGCCCGAGGTCGTGATCGACGGCGAGCGCGTCCATTTGCGCGTCGTGCTCTCCAAGCACATCGTCCGCATGGCGTACCGGCCTCTCGTCCGTAGGGGGATCACAGACCCCAAGGCTGCAGATGCCGTCTTGGTGGCTGCGCGGCTCCTTTTGGGGCCCGACGGGCTGCAAGACGACACGGACGAGGACTACAGGGCACTCGACCGGCGGTCATGGACTCGCTATGGCACCGACGCCGAGGACGAGGCCGTGCTTCGCTGCGCCGAGGCCCACACAGCAGGGATCGTGACCGACGATCGAGACTTCGCCAGCTACCTCCGCGACCGCAAGGTCCCGAACTGGTCGCTCGACGGATTCCTCGACGCTCTCACCTGATCTCGCGCTGATTCACGCCGTCCCGGGGCTCCATGCTCCGGGACGGCGTTCACATCCCCGAGCGCTCAGGAGTCCCAGATGTCGGCGGGGATGGGGGCGGTTGGGATGTCTTCTGCGCTTCCCTCAGCGCATCGAAGATCTCGTCGACCACCGGGCCGTACTCCGCCTGCTCCGCCTGGAGCTGGTCGGCATGGGCGAGCCTCCCCGGCGGCACGTTGTCGGGGGTACGCTCGGCGGGTTCCTCCACATCACGAAGCATACCGAAAGAGCGCGCCGAGCGTTGCGGACGCTCGATCGGTTCCGACCTATCACCGCCAGCGCGCGCCCATCTCGGTGCCGGCGCTCATCCCCTGGTGAACGCCTCGTAGAGCGCGGCCAGGCGACGCGCACGCGAGAGCTCGCGCGCCACGCGCTCGGTGCGTGCGCGCAGGAGCGCTGTGCCCGCGGCGCGCGCCGCCCGCTGCATCCGGCGCAGCTCGCCTTCGAGCA
>JAJYYT010000315.1 GCA_021800645.1 Actinomycetes bacterium | reverse complement strand
GGCCGAGGTGATGGCTGACGGTCGCGTCGGTCAGCTGCAGCTCGCGGGCGAGGTCGACGTTGCGGACCCCGACGGAGCCTGCGGCGAGCACCAGCGACAGGAGCTTGATGCGAACCGGATCGGCGAGTGCTTTGAGCCTGAGGGCGACCTCGAGCGCGTCGGCATCGCTCACCACCCCTGCGGCGACAGGGGGGCAGCACAGGGCACCGGACAGCTCGATCGTCGGCAACGACTTCGGCATGCCTCCAGTATCGCATCCCTTGACATATATCGAGGGAGCTCCTAGGCTCAACCCGTGCCAGCCCAACCCACCACGACAAACATTCATCCGTCTCGCGGGGAGCTGGGAGACGCCTGCTGCGTCTCAGCCCCAGCCGATGCCCCAGCCCGAGCCGTCGCCGCAGGAGAGCACGCGGCGCATCCAGCCGCCCAGGAGACCGATATGGACACCGCGATCCGGGAAGCCGTCCGGCGTCGCTACGCCGCAGCCGCCCTCGAAGCGGGGGGCGCGGCCGCTGGGGCCGGCTCGTGCTGCGGCCCGCCGGCGGCGAGCTGCTGCGGCCCGACAGGGCGCGCGGCCTTCGGAGCCGCGCTCTACGGCGAGGACGAGGCGGCGGTGGCGCCAGACGCGGTCGCGGCTTCGCTCGGGTGCGGCGTGCCGACCACCGTGGCGGACCTCCACCCAGGCGAGGTCGTCCTCGACCTTGGATCTGGAGCAGGCGCCGACGTGCTGATCGCTGCTCGACGTGTGCAACCCGGCGGCAGGGCGATCGGGGTCGACATGACCCCGGAGATGCTCGAGCTCGCCCGCCGCAACGTCTCGGCCGCCGGGGTCGACAACGTGGAGCTCCTCGAGGGCTATCTCGAGGATCTCCCGCTGCCCGATGCGAGCGTGGACGTGGTCATCTCGAACTGCGTGATCAACCTGGCCGCGGACAAGCACGTCGTCTTGAGGGAAGCCGCCCGTGTGCTGCGCCCTGGCGGTCGCCTCGCGGTCTCCGACGTGATCGCCGATCCGGGCGTGGACGACGAAGCCCGTGCCGACATGGCCGGGTGGACCGGGTGCATCTCCGGAGCGCTCACCGAGGCCGGCTACCGGCTCGCCCTGTCCGACGCGGGCTTCGAGGACGTCGAGATCCTCGAGACGCACCGCGTGCACCTGCACGCGGCGGCCGCCATCATCCGAGCGCGGGTGCGCACCACGCTCGGGCCGTCCTGCGAACCGCTGCGAGGGGGGCCTGCGACCACCACCGGGCGTGCCTGAGCCGCGGCGTCTCCCCGAGGACCGGGCGACCCGCTGCCTCACGGCGCGAGCGACCCCGAGGAGACGACGGTTCTTCGCGTGAGGTTCACGTGACCGACGCCCGGCGCCGCGTCGGGGCCCAGGGAGAGCGGCTCGCCGCCTCGTGGTACACGGCCCATGGCTACGAAGTGCTCGCCCGGAACTGGCGTTGCGCGGCGGGAGAGATCGACCTCGTCCTTCGCAGAGGCCCGACGCTCGTGGTGTGCGAGGTGAAGTCCCGCAGCAGCCTCGCCTACGGGTCACCTGCAGAGGCGGTGACCGCCGGCAAGCGCAGGAGGCTGCGGCGCCTCGCGGCAGGCTGGCTCGCGCAGCATCGCATGCACGCGAAGACCGTGCGCTTCGACGTCGCGTGCGTGATCGGCGAGCGCGTCGAGATCGTGGAGGCCGCGTGGTGACCGGCGCGGGTCCCTTCGAGGTGCGGGCCACCTGCGCACCGCGCGCGGCGTGGCGACGCTCGCAAGATGGTGGCTCTCCGCCTGTGCGACGCGGCCGTAGCGCCATATAGTCGCGAGGAGCGGCTGCGGGCAAGCGGCGTGTGGACGGCGCAAGCCGGACGTGGCCCGCACAGGAGGCCGGCGATGCTGAGTGGCGTGCAGGGGATGGTCGGGGAGACCGCCATGGTCACCAGGGCGATCGAGGGTGCTCACCAGCCCGGTCGCATCCGCGCGCGCGGAGAGGAGTGGCTCGCCATCCCACTGAACCCATCCGAGCGCATCGAGGTCGGCACCAGCGTGCTCGTGGCAGACATCGAACGGGGTCTGCTCGTCGTCTACCCGATCGACGAATGAACGACGAATGAACGACGAATGAACGACGAATGAACGACGAATGAACGCAGCCGAGGCACCCTTCCCGCGAGGTGCGCCGGCCGAGACCAGAGCGCGGAGACAAGTGAGGTGAGTCCGATGCTCGCAGATGTGGGCCTCGTCGTCGGAGTGGTGCTCGGGGCTGTCGTGGCAGCGGGGGTGCTCGCGCTGGTCGCCTGGGGGACCTTGCAGATCGTCCAGCAGGGGAGCGTCGGCGTGGTGAAGCGGTTCGGTGAATTCCGTGACATCCGTCAGCCCGGGCTCCATCTGCTGGTGCCCTTCGTCGACCGCATGGTCAAGGTGGACATGCGCGAGTTCCCCATGACCGGTGACCAGCAGTCGGTGATCACGAAGGACAACGTCGCGTTGCGCGTGAGCGCCACCATCTTCTGCCAGGTGATCGACGTGAAGGCGTCGCTCTTCGAGATCGCCGACTACCAGCTCGCGGTGGACCAGCTGTCGCGCACGGCGCTGCGTGCGGTGTTCGGGGAGCTCACCCTCGACCAGTCGCTCTCAGAGCGCGACACCATCAACACGCGCATGCAGGACCACATGGCCGATGCGGCGATGAAGTGGGGCGTCCGCCTGAACCGGATCGAGATCCTCGACATCACCCCCCCGCAGAACGTCCTCCAGGCGATGTCCGAGCAGAAGGAGGCCGAGCAGCACAAGCGCGCCGCGATCTTGAAGTCCGAGGGCGAGCAGCAGGCGGCGATCAACTCCGCGGGAGGCCAGCGCCAGGCGGTCATCTTGGAGGCCGAGGGCGCGAAGCAGGCGGCGATCCTCGCCGCGGAAGCGCAGATGCGCGTGCTCGAGCTGCAGGCAGAGGGCGAGAAGAAGGCGCTCACCCTGCGGGGTCAGGGCCAGGCGGCTGCGCTCGGGGCCATCGACGAGGTCGCCATCAACCCGAACACGCTCGCGGTCATGCAGCTCAGGGCGTTGCAGGACGTCGCCTCTGCGCCCAACACGAAGGTCGTCGTCCCCTACGAGGCCGCCGGGCTCGTGGGCGGCGCGCAGGTGCTCGTCGACGCGCTGAGGTCAGCGGCGAACGAGGACGGCGCGAAGGCCGTGCAGACGAACGGCGCGTGGCCCAAGGGCGGCGCGGCGCCGGCCTGACACGCCGAGCTCGGCGTCCACCGGATCCGGCACGCCCACCGGCCCGCTCCCCACCGAGGGGCGCGGGGCGCCCGTTCCGCTCACGCCCAGGTCCTGGGGCGACCGTTCCGTCGCGTGACTGCGGCGGTGCACTCGGCCACGCTGACCGGGACGACCGGTCGGCCGGTGGTCGTCGAGGTGCACGACTCGGAGGGCTTGCCCGGCTTCACGATCGTCGGGCTCCCCGACACCGCCGTGCGCGAGTCGCGCGACC
>JAJYYT010000314.1 GCA_021800645.1 Actinomycetes bacterium | reverse complement strand
TCCACCTCGACGCCGGCTTCTTCGAGGCCGAGCCCCTCGGTGTTGGGGCGCCTGCCGGTGGCGACGAGGACCTCGTCGCAGGCGAGGACGACCTCGCGCGCCCCCACCTGCACACGGACCTCGACGTGACCGTCGTGCCGGTCGACGCAAAGCACCTGGGCACCCGTGTGGATGGCCGCCCCCTGGGCGGCGAGCACCGAGGCCAGGGCCTCTGAGACCTCGGGCTCCTCGAAGGGGGCGATGCGCTCGGCCACCTCGAGGAAGCTGACCTCGGCCCCCACGTGGAGGAAGAACTGGCCGAGCTCGAGGCCGATCGCGTTCGCCCCGATGACGACGAGGTGCTTGGGGACCTCGGTGAGCTCGAGAGCGCTCGTGGAGGAGAGGTAGCCCGCTTCGGCCAGGCCGGGGATCGGGGGCGCGGCGGGGGAGGCACCGGTCGCCACGAGGTACCTCCGGCCCCGGAGGCTGCGGCCGTCGACCTCGAGCACCTCTGGGCCGGAGAAGCGGCCGTGGCCCGGGATCACCGTGAAGCCATAGTCGTCGACCAAGTCGGCGTACTTCATCTGGCGCAGGTCGTCCACCAGCTCGTCCTTCTGGGCGACGAGAGCCCGCAGGTCGACCGGACCCGAGCTCGTCGTGAGCCCTGCGAAATGGTGGTGCCCGGCTGCCCAGGCGAGCTCGCCGGCCCGAAGGAGGGCCTTTGAGGGCACACAGCCGACGTTCACACAGGTCCCCCCGAGGGTGGCGTGCTCGACCAGGGCGACGCGAGAGCCGGCCTCGCTGGCCTTGATCGCCGCGGCGAAGGCGGCCGACCCGGCGCCGAGGACGACCAGGTCGTAGTCGACGTCCCCGGCCGTGGTCGTCTTCGGGATGCCCACCCCCAGCAGGCGCAGTTCCCCGGGCCGGTAGCCGGCACGTTCGACCGCGCTCCGCAGCGCGCCCTCGGCGAGCCCGTCCGGCCACGAGAAGCGTGCCTCGCCGGCCCGCCAGGTGACGGCGACGTCTTCGGCGCCCGCGCCCTCCAAGGCGTCGGTCACGTGTCGGGCGCAATCGTCACAGGTCATGCCCCCCACGTCGAGAACGGCCGGTCGCTCAGGTGTGCTCATCGATGATCTCCTCGCGTCGCCATGACGGCTCGTTCCCACGGCATCGGGGCCCGGACGTCCGGGCCCCTCCGGGCGTCGCCCCGTCCGCTGTCCGGCACCATCGCCGATTATATTCTTAGAACAGAATACGTGCATGCGTCATTCCACGTTCCGTCGCATGCAGGGGCGGGGGTAGGGCGGCCGATCGGCACCGGCCGCGTGGAACGCCCCGATGGCGGGTCCGGTGCACCGGGCCACACCATGGGCGGCGCCGGCTACCGGAGAGCGGCCTACTGCCGTCCCACGTCCTCCCCGCCGAACGCGGACACCGCGGACACCGCGGCGGGATGCCGTGACGACCGCGCGCGTCGCCGACGTCCGGGGATCCCGCTCGGCCGCGGAGCCCTCCTGCATCAAGCACCTCCGCGGACGCGGACGTCGCCAGCCCGCATCCGGGCGGGAGCCGTCGGAGCTTGCCCCGTCGGGTCGAGCGGCAGTCCCATGAGACCGCCGGCGCGGTAGTCGGAAGGACGACGCCGACCTCAGGTGCGGTGCGGTGCGGTGCGCGGCCCGGAGCGCTCCGTCGGTGCGCGCTGCGGCGACCGGCGGCCGAGCGGCGTCACCGACGGTCACGCCCAACGCCGGGCGGCTGACATGCGCAGCGGCCCGGTCACCCGGTGCTGGCTACCGTGACCTTGTCTTCGATCACAGCGTCGTGCTCCTGCGCCCTCACGGCGAGGGCGGCGGCCATCACGGCGCGGAAGGGCCCACCTCCGGCCTGTCGCCACGTGGGTACTGCCGACGCGTCAGCGGTGCTCACGGGCACGATCGAACCGACCGACGACTCGCCCTCGGTCGGTGCTCGTTCGGCGAGGCATCCTCCAGGCGGCCGGGTGCGTGGACGTGACCGGGTGCGTGGAGGTGGGCCGTTGCACCTCGCATGGCCCCGTCAGGCCTCGGTCGGCGTCCGACAGGCCGCCGCGTCGAGGCGGCGCTCAGAAGCTGAGGACCGTGTAGCCCTGGCGGGCGTAGTCCTCCACCTCCGCCCCCGCAGCAAGCAGCTCGATGGGGCGAATGCTCATCTCGTCGGCAAGCCCATACTGCTCGACGTTGGCAGTGCAGGCCTTCAGTCCGATACCAGCGGCGCCGAGGGCCTGGAGTTGCTCGTCGACCGCCCCGCTGGCCGCCAGCTTCACACCCGGACCGAAGAACAACACACGCACGTCGGCACCACGGTTCGCCTTCATCCGCGCCGCCATCACCAGACCGGGAATGGCCCTGGCGGGGTCGTCGCTCAAGATCAGGAACGCCACCTTGGCCGGCAGTTGGTCCACGGTCATCGGACTCCTTCGTTCACCCCTGCGGGCTCGTCCACCGGGCGCCCACACGGTCCGGGGCTCGCGCCGACCTGCGACACGGCCCTGACGCCGAGGTCGGCCCCACGCTTCGTCGAGCACCGAACGTCACACGGCCCCAGGGGGCGACCGTCTGAACGTCGTCGCGACCATACGAGCACCGCTGCGACGGCGAGCACGACGACCGCCCAGGTCAGCACCGCGTCGTGGGAGATCCCCCCGACGAGATAGGCGGCGAAGGCTGTCACCAACAGGCGGCTGGCAGTGCACGACACGATCCTCAGGTTAACCCCTGGTCCGATGAAGGAGCACAGCGTCGTTCCCGCGTGACGAGCACAGCGCCGTTCCCGCGTGGCGAGCATCGGTCAATCGCACCGACTCGAGCGCCGAGCCTGGCCTACGAGGCCATGCCACCGACGAGCGCAGCGAAGTCCAGCCGGTCAACGTCGAAGGTCCGACGGGAGCCCTACCGTCGCCCGGAGGCAGGTGTGCGGGGCACACTTGGGTTTGCGGAACCAGCCCGGAAGCGACAGAACAAGACTCCCGTGGAACAACAGAAACAGGATGTCGGCGTCGAACTGCACCGGAGGCGCAGCGTGATCGCGCCCCGCGACGATGCGGGTGGGACTCTCGAGACGGTCCGGGTCGACGACGACCCGGCTGCTCTGGCTGCCGCAGGGTGGTTCAGTCGGCACGGGCCAGCTGGGCTTCACGACGCTCTTCGATGACATGGGATCGGACTCCATGCTCGGCGCTCGAGCCCGCGCGGTTCGCCGACGCCCGTCACGCGGAAGCGGCGCTGCGCTCCTTCATGGCATCAACGGTGTTGCTGACGGCTGGTCACTGCCGCCGCGGGACGGACAGGTTCACTCGTGAGGGTGTCGCCTTCGGGGCTTGCGAGCTGGCGCTCCAAATCGGTGAAGGCAGCAATGATGTCGGGCGCTTCGAAGGCTCGGTTGCGGCGACCGACGGTCACCTGCTTCAAGATGCCCGCTTCGGCGAGACGTGCGACGGCTTCGTTCGTGTGGACGAAGCTCCTT
>JAJYYT010000313.1 GCA_021800645.1 Actinomycetes bacterium | reverse complement strand
GACACGGGAAGTGGGAGCGTCCGCGACTCCAGGCTGTCGAGCGCGACGACGTCACCGGCAAGGCGCAGGAGCCGGTCGACGTTGCGCACGATGGCCTCGAGGCACGACAGCGCCTCGGGCGAAGCCTCCGGGTCGAGCATGCTCCGCAGCAGCTCCGTATAGCCGACGATGGAGGTGAGAGGAGTCCGGAGCTCATGGGAGACCGCGGCGATCGACTCGGACCGGTAGACGTCCAGCTCCGCCAGCCGCCGGTTCTCCTCCCGCTCGGAGGCGAGCAGGCGCTCACGCTCCGCTTCGGCACGTGCCTGACCAGTCACGTCTCGGTACGTGGAGAGATGGCCCCGATTGGCGCCTTGCACGATGACCGGGACGAAGTCGCACTCGATCGTACGGCCGTCGTGGAGCACGCAACGCAGCCCCGCTCGCTGCTCGCCGCGTGCGCGTAGCTGGCGCAGCAGCCGGTCGGCGTGGGGCGGCTCTGCGACGAGCCTCTCGGCGGAGATCCCGAGCGATTCGAGCGAGCGCCCGACCAGCTCGTCCGGGTGGACGGACAGGCGGAACAGCTCGACGAACCCCTGGTTCGCCAAGACCACTCGAGCGGCTTCGTCTTCGAGGAGCACCGCCGTCTGCATGCTGAGGATGAGGTTCTCGAGCCGGCGATTGCTCGCTTCGAGCGCGTCGAGCACCCGGTGACGCTCGGTCACGTCACGAAGGTGGACCACGACCCCGCGGACCAGCGGTTCGTCGAGGAGCACGTCGAGCAGTGACTCCATGTGGCGCCAGGACCCGTCCGCAGCACGCACGCGCTGGACGTGGCGGTCGTCGGGCCCCGTCTCCCCGGCGAGCGCGCGCTCGAGGAACTGCCGGGCTCCGGACTGGTCCTCGGGGTGGACGAGCGCGAGGAGACCCGACGCGGGGTCGAACTCCTCCTGGTGGCCCACGAGCCTGAGCGCGCCGCCGCTCGACCAGCGCCACGATCCGTCGGCGTTCAGGATGAGGGTGATGTCGGGTGAGCGATCCAGTACGACGTCGAGCAGGTGCGGCGTCGACAGGATGGGGACGCCCCCGCGCGCGGCCGCGTCGTCGGCGTCGGCGGCGGCGGCGGCGTCGGAAACGACGACCAGGTAGCCGTCGAGCACGCCGTCGCGACCCATCATTGCGACGGAATCTGCGTGACAGTGGCGGACCGACCCGTCAGGCAACGCCATCCGAAACTCGCCGAGCCGCCCGTGGCGGTCCGGGGTCGACCGCCATCGGCGGGCGATCTCGTCCCGGTCGTCGGGGTGGACCGGCGAGTACCACGGCAGACCGCGCAGCCCCTGGTCGATGACGCCGGAGAGGTCCATCCACCGTTGGCTCGCGTACCAGACCAGCCCGTCGGGGTCGGCTACCACCACCCCGACCGGGACCAGCCCGGTGAGAGCGCCCAAGACCTGGCGGGCCGCCGCCCGCCGCTCCTCGTCGAGACGGTCCCCGGTCGATCGCATCGCTGCTCGCAGCCTCGTGGGAAAGTGACGGCACCGACACGAGCACGCGGCTTCCCCGTCCCCGACGCCACCTCCGGCCGATCGACCGCAAGCATAGTGCCCACCATCCCGTATCCTGGGGTCCGATCGTGCCCCCGAGGATCCTTCCCCCCGGGGCGCAGGCCGCCAGGCGACAAGCCCTGGCACAGCTCAAGGAGACCCCCCTGATGACGACCCCCGAGCCCGCGCCCGATCCCGGCCATGCCCCGCGGTGGAAGGTCGCGGACCTCTCGCTCGCCGACTTCGGCCGTAAGGAGATCGTGCTCGCCGAGCACGAGATGCCCGGGCTCATGGCCATGCGGGCCGAGTTCGGCGAGAAGAAGCCACTCGCCGGGGCCCGTATCACGGGTTCGCTCCACATGACCGTGCAGACGGCGGTGCTGATCGAGACGCTGGTCGCGCTCGGAGCGCGGGTGCGGTGGGCGAGCTGCAACATCTTCTCGACCCAGGACCACGCCGCGGCCGCCGTCGTCGTCGGCCCTGGCGGCACGCCCGAGGATCCCGAGGGCGTCCCGGTGTTCGCGTGGAAGGGCGAGTCGCTCGAGGACTACTGGTGGTGCACCGAGCAGGCACTGCGCTGGCCGGGCGAGGATGGCCCCACGTCGATCCTCGACGACGGGGGGGACGCCACCATGCTCGTCCATATGGGGGTCGAGGCGGAGAAGGCCGGATCCGTGCCCGAGCCGGCGAGCGCGGGGTCCGAAGAGATGGCCGTCGTCCTGCTCGCGCTGCAGCGGAGCCTCGCCGAGGATCCCCGGCGCTGGACGTCCGTCGCCAACGGCATCGTGGGCGTGACCGAGGAGACGACGACGGGGGTGCACCGGCTCTACGAGCGCCAGCGCGAAGGCACGTTGCTGTTCCCTGCCATCAACGTCAACGACTCGGTGACGAAGTCGAAGTTCGACAACAAGTACGGCTGCCGCCACTCGCTCGTCGACGGGATCAACCGGGCCACCGACGTGCTCATCGGCGGCAAGCTCGCGGTGGTCTGCGGCTACGGCGACGTCGGCAAGGGCTGTGCCGAGTCGCTGCGCGGCCAGGGCGCTCGCGTGGTGGTCACGGAGATCGACCCGATCTGCGCGCTGCAGGCGGTGATGGAAGGGTTCGAGGTCGTGCGCCTCGACGACGTCGTCGGCTCTGCGGACATCTTCGTCACCGCGACCGGCAACCGCGACATCATCACTGCGGACCACATGGCACGGATGAAGCATCAGGCGATCGTCGGGAACATCGGTCACTTCGACAACGAGATCGACATGGCCGGCCTCGCAGCCACCCCCGGGATCGAACGGGTGAACATCAAGCCGCAGGTCGACAAGTGGGTGTTCCCCGACGGCCACGCGATCATCGTTCTCTCGGAGGGTCGCCTGCTCAACCTCGGAAATGCGACGGGCCACCCGAGCTTCGTGATGTCGTGCTCGTTCACGAACCAGACGATCGCCCAGCTCGAGCTCTTCACCCGGCCCGACGAGTTCGAGACCCGGGTCTACGTGCTTCCGAAGCACCTCGACGAGAAGGTGGCGCGGCTGCACCTCGACGCGCTGGGTGTCCGCCTCAGTGCCCTCACCGCCGAGCAGGCGGCGTACATCGGCGTGCCACTGGACGGCCCCTACAAACCGGACACCTACCGGTACTGAGCGCTGCACCGGGCGAGCAGCACGCCGGTTCGAGGACCGACTACGGCGCCTTCGAGATGGCGAGCAGCGCGCGTTCGACGCCCTCGTCGTCGACGTCGTGGTGGGTCATGAGACGGACGACCCCTGGGGAGAGCATCCCGGCGAGCACGCCTTGCGACGCCAAGTGGTCCACCAGGGCTCGTGACCGGGACGAACGGAAGACGACGAGGTTGGTCTGGACCCGGTCGGGGTCGCACCCGGCGTCGGGCCACCGCTCGGCGACCGCCTCCGCCAGGCGCCGGGCGCGGCGATGGTCCTCCACCAGCCGGTCGACCATCGTC
>JAJYYT010000012.1 GCA_021800645.1 Actinomycetes bacterium | reverse complement strand
ACCTCGGCGACGAGGCAGCGACCCACCGGCGCTGTGAGCAGTGCGTCGGCTCGGCCAGGGTGCTCAGGTGAAGGGGTCATGGCTCGCGGGTCATCAACGATACGCACCGACGTTCTTCAAGACAGGCACGCGCTCGTCGGCGTGGTCGGGTACGCCCCGCGTCCCGGGCGAGCGCGCAGATGCTGCGATGCTCCTCGTCGGCACGCTCGCGAAGAGCATGCCAAGGTCGGGCTCGATCCGCAGGTCGAGCCGAGGCGAGGCGCCACGGCCAAGGGATGGCCCACCAACCTTCTTCGGTGGCAACCCCGAGACCGATACCTGATCAATGAAGGCCCGGTCATCAACGTTGCGCTCACTCGCAGCGACGGCTCTCGCACCCGGAACGGCGCCGAAGCGCCGAGCGGGCGGTCGGGGCGCTCAAGACCGCTCGAGGAGAAGGCGCCAGGCGATCTCTCCGCCGAGGGCGAGGCAGCCGTCAGCCACCGCGTCGTCGCCGAGCGCGCTCACGACCAGGCGCGGCGCGAACGGGAAGATCCCTTCGAGCGCTTCGGCCACGCGGGCGGCGAAGCCGGGCGCGCGGCCGATGCCGCCACCCAGCACCACGAGCTCCGGATCCACCACGGCAGCAACCGACGCGACCGCCTTGGCCACCAGAAGCGCCTCATCTTCGACGATCTCGCGTGCCCGACTGTCCCCCGCCTCTGCCGCCGCGAAGACACGGCGCGCTGAGCTCGCGCCCATCACGCCTGCTCGGCGCGCCGCCCGCACCACCGCCGAGGCAGACGCCGCGCTCTCGAGCTCGCCGTGGTGGCGGACCCGCCCGGGACTCGCGTCCCGCGCGGTGCCGCCGATGGGAAAGTACGCGATCTCGCCTGCGGCGCCCCGCGCCCCGCGATGCAGCCGTCCATCGATGACCAGTCCCATCCCGATGCCCGTGCCGACGCTCACGAAACAGAACGTGCCAACGCCCCGTCCGTGGCCGAGGTCGCGCTCTGCGAGGGCCGCCAACGCAATGTCGTTCTCGACGACCGTCGAGCGGCCGAGCGCCTCCTTCAGCTCCTGGACGACCCCGAAGCGCCCCCAGCCCGGAAGGTTGCGCGCGGCGACGAGCGTCCCCCTGGCCGGATCGAGGACGCCTGGGCTCCCGACGACGACCTGGGTCACGCGGCGTCGCTGGACGGCGGCTTCTTCGCAAAGGCTGTCGGCGAGACCGAGCAGCTCCGCGACCCGGTGGCCGGCGGCCGCCACCGTCACGCGCCGAGCGCTCCGGGCGTGCACACGGCCGGTGATGTCGGCGATCGCCCCACGGAGGTACTCGCGTCCGACGTCGAGACCGAGCACGAAGCCCGACTCCGGGCGGATCTCGTAGAGGGTCGTCGCCGGGCCTCGCGCCCCGGAGCGCAAGCCCGCTACCCGCACGAGCCCGTCCCTTTCGAGCGCCGTGATCGCCACGGCGACGGTCGGCTTGGAGAGGCCCGAGAGGTGCGAGAGCTCGCCGCGCGACACGGGTCCTTCCGAGCGGACGACCTCGAGCACCACCCGCTCGTTCATCGCCCTCATCAGTTGCGGCTTCACCCCACGCCGCGCCTCGCGCAGCTCAGCCGCGTACGCCCCGGGCGAAGGCCCCCAGGCGTCCAAGCGCTCGGGCACGTCCGGGGAAGGACCGCCCTGCTCCGCTGGTTGCGCGACGGGGTCGGTCATCGCTCGGAGCTTGGCACGCCTCTCGCCGCTTGCCACGGACACTACGATCAAGATAGTTTCCTATTTGGAGTGACGCGGGGGCGTGGAGCTTCACCGGCCGCCGCGCGTAGCACCGAGAGGGGGGAAGCGCTGGGACCGACTGAGGCACACGGCGACGGGGGCGGGAGCGGCGCGAGAGGGACGGTGCTCGCCATCGACTTCGGCGGGACCAAGATCGCGGCCTGCACCTGCACCCCCTCAGGGCGCTGGATCGACAGCGACCTCGTCTCCACGACACCGCAGCTGGACGCCGACGCGAACCTCGCGCTCGGCGTCGAGCTGGGTCGCCGCCTCGTGGGCGACGCACGGCTCCTTGCCGTGGGCGCGTGCACCTTCGGGATACCTGGGGAGGACGGCGTCGTGCTCTCGCCTGCCATCCGCGGGTGGGACAGGCTGCCGCTTCGCCGGAGGCTGGAGGCGTCCTTCGGCGCGCCCGCAGTCGTAGCAACCGACGTGAAGCTCGCGGCGCAGGCTGAGCTGCGCCACGGGGCGCTCGCCGGGTGCGATCCCGCCATCTACGTCAACCTCGGGACCGGGTTCGCCGTCGGCATCGTGACGGGCGGCACTGTGCTGCACGGCGCGCACGGCGCCGCCGGGGAGGTGGGGTACGCGCTGCCACGCCGACCGCCTCGCGCCCACCGGGCACCCGAGCACGCCGACGGCAGAGCGGGAGCAGGCCACGACGCCGAGGTCCTCGAGGACCTCGTCAGCGGCATGGGGATGGCGCGGGCACTGGCAGGCGAGCAGAACGGTCCGGGCGGCGACGGCCGCACCGCCGCGGATGCCGCGAGAGTGGCAGATCTGTTCGCGACGGCCGGCACCGGTGACGACGGACGCGCAGCCCGGGTCCTTGACGGGTTCCTCGAAGAGCTCAGCTTCCACCTGGTGAACCTGGCGATCGCCATCGACCCACAGCGCATCGCGGTAGGCGGGGGAATGGTGCGGGCGTGGGGTCGCATCGAGGGGCCCTTGCGCCGCGCGCTCGACGAGCACGTGCCGTTCCCTCCGGAGCTGGTCCTGGGCGCATACCCGTTCGACGCGCCGCTGCGAGGCGCAGCCGACCTCGGCCTCGGGCTCGCCGCGCAGGTGGGCACGAGGGCTGCGCCGGTATCGGCTGGGACGACGACAGTGACGACAGTGACGACAGTGACGACAGTGGAGACAGTGGAGACTGTCAGATGACAGGAGGACACCGATGAGGCACGCGTGCACGAGGGTGCTCTGCGCTCTGGGAGTGCTGCTCATGACGGCAGGCGCGGGGACCGTCGCTTCGGGGGGGACCGCCGGGGCGGGCATCTCCGCGACGGCCACACCGCTCAACATCGCCGACGAGTACGGGGAGACGTGGCCCTGCCACTTCAATCCCTACAACCCGACAGACGGCACATTCTCCTTCGGCTACATCTACGAAGAGCTCGCGTTCGAGGACGCGCTCCGTCCTCAGACAATCACGCCGTGGCTCGCGACCAAGTGGACATGGAGCAACACAAACAAGACGCTCACTTTCACGATACGAAAGGGCGTCACCTGGTCCTCGGGCAAGCCGTTCACCGCCGCAGACGTCGTCTTCTCCTTCAATCTCATGAAGCGGCACCCGGCCCTCGACGGCAACGCCGACTGGTCCGTCCTGTCGAGCGTCACCCAGCAGGGAACAGATCAGGTCGTCTTCCAGTTCAAGCACGTCGCGGTGCCGTACTTCTACAGCATTGCCACCAAGACCCCGATCGTGCCGGAGTACATTTGGTCGAAGGTGAAGAACCCGACAACGTTCCTCGACAACCACCCGATCGGCACCGGTCCCTACGTCGTCGAGAGCTGCAGCGGGAGCGACGTCGAGTACAAGGCGAACCCCCATTACTGGCAGGCAGGGCTCCCCAAGATCAAGACGGTGAACTTCCCCGCGTACCTCTCCAACACGCCGGCCAACGAGGACCTGGCGAGCGGCAAGGACCAGTGGGGCGCCCAGTACATTCCCGGGATCAAGAAGACCTACATCGACAAGAACCCGAAGTACTTCCACGCGTGGAGCCCGCCCGTCTCCACAGTGAGCATCTTCATCAACCTGAAGAACAAGATCCTGTCGAACGTGGCCGTCCGTCGCGCGATGTCGTACGCCATCGACAAGCCCAAGGTAGCCAAGATCGGCGAAGGAGGCGAGGAGCTGCCGGCCAACCAGACGGGCGTCCCCCTGCCGACCTTCAAGACATGGTATGACAGCTCCCTCGCCAAGCGGTACGGCAATGCGTACGCGTACGACCCGAAGAAGGCGCTCGCGATCCTGCAGCACGCAGGGTTCAAGAAAGGCCCGACAGGGGTGATGCACAAGGGCAATGAGAAACTTTCGTTCACCATGGTGAACAACGGGACGTACTCCGACTGGGTGGCATCCGCGAACGTCGCGATCGCAGAGCTGGCGAAGGTGGGCATCCAGGTGACCGCGCGCAATTACGAGAACACGACCTATACCGCCCGAGTCCAGACGGGCAAGTACCAGCTCGCGTGGAACGCGTTCACAGGGGGGCCGGGTCCGTACTACGAGTTCGAGACACTGCTCAACGACGCGACGACCGCGCCGATCGGCAAGACGGCGAACGGCGACTACGAGCGCTACGCGAGCCCGGAGACCCAGAAGCTCTTCGAGGAGTTCACAAGCACGACGACAAGCGCCAAGCAGCACCAGATCGTCGACGACCTCGAGAAGGTGATGCTGACAGACGTGCCGACGATTCCAGTGACCGAGCAGCCGGACTGGTACCAGTACGACACGCAGTGCATCGGCGGCTGGCCCACTCCGAAGGACCCGTACGCGCAGCCCTCGCAGTACGTCACCCCCGACGCGGCCGTGGTGCTGCTGCACCTGTACCCCAAGGCTGGCTGCAAGTAGGCCGCCGCATCCGAGATGGCACGACCCGACCGATGAGACCGAGGGAGAGGAGGCCGCGCAGATGAGGTTCGTGCTGCGACGGCTCCTCTTCTTCGTCGTCACGGTCTGGGCTGCGGTGAGCTTCAACTTCCTCGTGCCGCGGCTGATGCCGGGCAGCCCCGTCCAGGCCCTCGAGTCCGAGCATCCCCACCTGAACCCTCGGGCGATCAAGGCACTCACGGTCCTGCTCGGCGCCCACAGCACACGCGGGGGTCTGTGGTCCCAGTATGTCGAGTACTGGCATCACGTGGTGACGTTCAACTTCGGGATCTCGATCACGACGAGCTTCGGCACCCCGGTGCGGACCATGGTGCTCGACGCGCTCCCCTGGACGCTCGGCCTTCTCGGGACGACCACGATCATCGCCTTCGTCGCCGGCACCCTGATCGGCCTGGTGAGCGCGTGGAGGCGAGGCTCGTTGCTGGACAGCGCGCTGCCGCCGATCTTCGTCATCCTTTCGAGCTTTCCGTACTTCGTGCTTGCCCTTCTTGCGATCTACGCGTTCGCGACGACCCTGACCGTCTTCCCGAACGAAGGCGCCTACTCGCTCGGAGCGGTGCCCTCCTTCACGCTCGGCTACATCGGGGATGTCCTCGACCATGCGCTCCTGCCCGCGCTCACGATCCTCGTCACCTCGGTCGGGGGTTGGATCCTGACGATGCGGAACAACACCATCACGGTGCTCGCCGAAGATTACGTACGGATGGCCCGCGCGAAGGGGCTCAAGTCGTGGCAGGTGATGTGGCGCTACGCAGGCAAGAACGCGATCCTTCCCAACCTGACCGGGTTCGCCATGTCGTTCGGTTTCATCGTGTCGGGCGCGATCCTGGTCGAGTGGGTGTACAACTACCCCGGTCTCGGCTACATGCTCTTGAACTCTGTGAGCGCGCACGACTTCCCGCTCATGCAGGCCCTGTTCCTCTTGATCACCGTCGCGGTGCTCGCGTGCGTGCTCCTTGCCGACATCGTGGCGGCCCTGATCGACCCGAGGACGCGGGAGCTCCAGCATGCCTGAGCGTCGGGCGTGACGGTCGCCCGGATCCCGGTCGAGCTCCCGGCACCCGCAGTGGCGGCTGCCGCAGAGGCGGAGCCCCCCGACAAGCCGGGGCGCCGCGTCCCGGGCGCCAAGTTCTGGCGGGCGCTTCGCCACAACCGCAAGGCCTTCGCCGGAGCGCTCCTGCTCCTCTTCTTCCTGGTGCTGGCTGCCATTCCGGGGTTGATCGCGCCCTACAGCCCGACGGCGATGACATTCGCCCCGGGTCTCGGTCCCTCGGCCGCGCACTGGCTCGGCACGACGTCACAGGGCCAAGACGTCCTCTCCCAGCTCGTCTGGGGAGCCCGGCAGACGCTTGTCATCGCCTTCGCCGCAGGCGGCATCTCGACGGTCCTCTCGGTGATCGTGGGCGTGAGCGCCGCCTACAGCGGCGGCGTCGCCGACGGCGCGCTCTCGCTGCTCACCGACGTCCTCCTCGTGATCCCGACATTCCCGCTCATCATCGTGGTCGCCGCGTACCTCAACAACGTCGGGACCCTCGACATCATCCTCGTGCTCGGCCTGCTGGGCTGGCCATTCGGCGCTCGTCAACTCCGCTCCCAGGTGTTGTCGCTGCGCAACCGGGACTTCCTCGAAGCCGCCCGCGTGCGCGGGGAGCGGTCGAGCTTCATCATCATGGGCGAGATCACGCCGACGCTCACCTCGCTCATCGTCGCGACATTCCTCGGGTCGGCCGCGTACGCCGTGCTCGCGGCGGCCGGCCTGCAGTTCATCGGGCTCGGCGACCCGAACGCCCTCAGCTGGGGGACGATGCTCTACTGGGCGCAGAGCAGCGAAGCGCTGCAAGCGGGCATGCCGCTGTGGGCGATCATGCCCGGCCTGTTCGTCGCCGGCCTCGGGGCGGCCTTCGCCCTCTTGAACTACGCCTTCGACGAGATCGCGAATCCGGCCCTCCGACCCGTGAAGAAGCTCTCACGCGTGCCGTTCTCCGCCCCGGTGCCCTCGCCGGGCAAGGACGCGGCACGATCCCTGCCATGACCCTCGAGGGACCCCTCCTTTCAGTGCGGCAGCTCTCGGTCGCCTACGCGACCGAGGACAGCCCGGTCGTCGCAGTCGACGACGTCGACCTCGACGTGTCCTCTGGCGAGTTCCTCGCCATCGTCGGCGAGTCCGGCTGCGGCAAGTCGACGCTCCTGTTCGCGGTCGCACAACTGCTCAGCCCGCCGGCCGGGGTCACCGCCGGAAGCGTCACCTTCCGCGGCGAGGAGATGGTCGAGATGTCCGACAAGCAGCTCCGTCACATCCGCTGGCGCGAGCTCTCGGTCGTCATGCAGAGCGCGATGAACGCGCTCAACCCCGTCATGACCGTGGCAGCCCAGATGCGCGACGCCTGCCGGGCGCACTCCTCGATGAGCGACGAGGAGATCGCCGAGCGCTCCGCCCAGGCGCTGCGACTGGTGTCCATCGACCCGGTCCACCTGGACAGCTACCCGCACCAGCTCTCGGGGGGCATGCGACAGCGTGCGATGATCGCCATGGCTCTCCTCTTCACGCCGCAGCTCGTCATGATGGACGAGCCGACGTCCGCGTTGGACGTCGTGGCCCAGCGCGCGCTCATGCGCCAGATCAAGGACCTCCAGGAGCGGTTCGGGTTCGCGGTGATCTTCGTCACTCACGACGTTTCCCTGATCCGACAGTACTCGGACAGGCTCATGGTGATGTACGCAGGACAGGTCGCGGAGCTCGGGCGCACCTCCGAGGTCTTCACCTCCCCGCGGCATCCCTACTCGCGCGGCCTGCTCGAGGCGTTCCCGTCGATCCGCGGCCCGAAGGTCCCCTTGACGGGCATCCCGGGGTCTCCTCCCGACCTGGCCAGTCCATTCCCCGGATGCCGGTTCGCCCCACGCTGCACGGTCGCGTTCGACGCGTGCGCGCACGTCGCACCGGCGCTCTACCCCGCGGACGACGTGCTGGTCCGCTGCCTCCGCTACGACCCCCACCCCGCGTGGGTCGAGCCGCCCAGCCCGAGCGGGCCGGCGCGCTCGGCCATCGCGTCGGGGGCGCGGACCACCCCCGAGCGCGTCACCGAGACCGTGCAGGTGCGCGACGCCGCGCCGGGTGCCGAGACCGTGCAGGCGGCCGAAACCGTGACCCTCGCCGGCCCCGCGCGCCGCCAGAAGACGGTCCCGCCGGTGGAGATCGCGGCGCCGCTCCTCGAGGTCGAGGCACTGTCGATGCACTTCAAGATGGGCGGGATCCTCTCGAGGAGCTTCCTCCACGCTGTGGACGACGTCTCCTTCCGCATCGGCGAGCGCGAGATCGTGGCGCTCGTCGGTGAGAGCGGGAGCGGCAAGAGCACGGTCGTCCGCCTCCTCGCGCTCGTCTATCGCCCGACTGCCGGCGAGATCCGGTTCGCCGGGCGGCCCCTCTCCAAGCAGCGCAGCCGCAAGGACCGCCTGGCTTATCGCGGCAACGTCCCGATGGTGTTCCAGGACCCGTACAGCTCGATCAACCCCGCCTACCGCGTCGGGCACGGGATCCTGCGCGCCATGAAGCTGCACCGGCCCGACCTCGACCGGGGCGCCAGGCGCGACGAGGCACGCCGCGTGCTTCAAGCCGTGGGCCTCACGCCGCCGGGCGCCGTGCTCGCCAAGTACCCCTACGAGCTGTCCGGCGGCCAGCGCCAGCGCATCGGATTTGCACAAGCGCTTGCGCTGCGCCCAAAGCTGATCCTCGCGGACGAGCCCGTCTCGATGCTCGACGTCTCGATCCGCATCGGCCTCTTGAACGTGATGTCCCGGCTCCGCCAGGACGAGGGAGTCTCGGTCCTCTACGTCACCCACGACCTCGCGTCGGCGCGCTACGTCGCGGACCGGGTCCTCGTCATGTACGCGGGCCACATCGTGGAGGAGGGGCCGACCGAGCAGGTGCTCTCCTCCCCCCAGCACCCTTACACGAAGTTGCTCCTCTCCGCGGCGCCGGACCCGAGCGCACCTTCGGCCGCGGCCGCCGACATCGCCGACGCCGGCGAGCCGCCGAAGGTGGTCGACCCCGTGCCGGGGTGCCGGTTCGCTCCCCGCTGCCCGTACGTCATCGAGCGGTGCCGCCGCGAGACGCCGGTGCTCGAAGAGGTGGCGCCCGGCCAGCACGCCGCGTGCTTCGTGGCGGTCGCCGAGTCCCGACCGGCGGCGGGCGTCGTCCGCTGAACGCCGCTCAGCAGGTCCCGCCCCGGGTCAGCAGGCAACCGCGAGGGGGCACAGCAGCGGCCGGTGCAGGTTGAACCCCTCGATCACAACTGCGAGCCCCTGGCGGTCCTCGACGCCGGCGGTCGCGACCCTCCCCTTCTGAACGGCCGTCTGCCCGCGAAAGAGCGTGATGTCGTTGTCGTCCCAAAGGACCGGCGCCACCCGCTCCCCCGATCGCATGAGCGATGCGTGGAGGTGCAGTGCCGGGGGCGCCGAGCCGTCCACGTGCGCGAGGTCCACCTCAACGAGAAGGTCTGCGCCGGACCTCGTGGCGCGGGCCGTGCCGAGCACACGCGGGCGCCGCGCCTCGCGGGTGCCCAGAAGACCGACGGCCCGAAGGTCCGAGTACTGGGACAGCCCGACCGTGTACCAGTCGAGTCCACCGGGGTCGACGACGTCCTCAGTCGCAGAGAGCCAGTACACGTTCCGGCTCCTCCGGGCTGCGTCCTCGTAGAGCTCGAGCTCGAGGAACCACGGCCCGCGGACGCCCGCGGGGACCGAGACGGGCGCGACCTCGAGCGGTCGGCCCGGGTCGACCGCGGCCAACTCGTGCCGGTCCTCTGCCAGCAGGTCCCCCTCGACCGCCCAGTGGCGGACGATCACGCTCGACGGGCCGACGCGCGCTCGGGTCCGGTTGAGCACCTGCACCGTCTTCGTGTCGTACGCGTACGACACGTGCAGCCGCTCGAGCGCCTTGTGCGCACCCCAGTAGGCGCCCGGCGTGTCGAGGTCGTAGTCGAAGAGCTGCCAGTTGAGGCTCGGCCACGGCGGGTTCAGCATCCAGTAGACGACACCGGTCGCGGGCTCGTCCTCCAAGGCGCGGCTCGTGAACGCCTCGAACTGCGCACGGGCCGCCTCGTACCCCGCGAGCTGCGCCTTCCCGACGAAGTCGGCGAGGCTCTCCGGCGGCCCGTACCGCTCGGCGAGCGCGCGTGCGAACACCCTCAGATCTGCGAAGACCGACGGCGGCCCCGAGTGGTACTGAGAGTGCTCGGGATGCTGCCACAGCCGCTCGAGCTCCCCTTGTGAGAGCATCCGGCGCAGCCCCTCGAGACGCGGCAGCACGTGGCCGGCGCTCGTCTCGGAGTTGAAGCCCACCGCGCCGCCTCGCTGCGGATCGCGCGAGTACCAATAGACCGGCGGCACCCAGTCGTAGGGCCCGGTCATCTTCATGCCCGACGGCCCGCTGGCGTCCGTCCCCTGCTCCGTCGCCGACGCGACGACGGGGAGGTCCCACCACCTCTCCTCGAGCGCCGCCACGTAGCGCTCGGCGACCGGCTCGGGAGGCGCGAAGTCGCTGCCGATCAAAAAGCCCACGACTGACGGATGGCAGCGAAGGAGCTCGGCTTCCGAGGCCATCGAACGCTCGGCAACGTCCAGGTCGTGATCGTCCCAAGGGGTCCCCCCGGTGCCGGCCGCCGCCTCCCACTTGGTACAGCACTCCCATCCAGGAAGGGTCATGATCCCCGCAGCGTCGCACAGCTCGTAGAACTCGGGGTTCTCGAGCTTGCCCTCCGGGCGGATCGCGTTCAGGCCGAGGTGGGCGCAGAGCTCGATCTGCGAGGCGAGACGCCGGCCGTCGTGGCGCAAGAGGAGGTCGGGCGACCACCCCCCCGCGAGGATCTGCACCGGCCTCCCATTCACCTCGAACTGGCGCCCGCCGCCGGGCCGCAGGTCGCTCGTCACCGTGCGGATCCCGAAGACCGTCTCGGTGTGGTCGCTCACGATCCCCTCGGCAGAAGCATCGAGCGCGAGCGCGTACAGGTCCTGCTCCCCTTCGCCGATCGGCCACCAAAGGCGAGGGTCGTCGATGACGAGGCGGTCGCCGCGCACGTCGACGAGCGCCGTCGCGCCGGCCTCGACGTCCACCTCGGTCGTGAAGCCGATCGACAGGTCCTCCCGGGCGACGCGCCCGGAGATCAGGACCCGCTGGGGCGACCCCGAGCGGTTGTGCAGCTCCGCGCGGACGCGCAGGTGCGCGCGGCGGGTCCCTGCTTCCGGGTCGAACGTCGTCGTGACGTGAGGGGGACCGAGCCTGACCGGGCCGCTGCGACCGACGAGCACGTCGCGCCAGGGTCCCATGTTGTGGTCTGGCGGAGGCGGCGCCCAGTCGATCCAACCGATCGAGAGGTCCTGCATGGGATCACCCGGATAGACCAGCAGCGCGAGCGCGTTCAGGCCGGGCGACACGTGCTCGGTCACGTCCACCGTCTCGACGCGGTACGCGCCGGCGAGCGCGCCTGCGTCGAGGACCCGGCGGCCGTTCACCCAGAGGTCCGCGCGGGGAATCACCCCACGCACCTGCACGTACGTGCGCGCGGGGCCCGAGAGCCTGAACGCCGCACGGAACCACCAGGGGACCGCGAACCGTGCCGGGTCGAAGCGGTCGCGCATCACCGTGGAGAAGAAGACGTCGTCGGGTGCTGCCTCCCCGTTCGCCACCAATGCCGCGAGAACCGTCGAACGCGCCGGCGCGTGCAGCCACGAAGATGCGTCGTAGCCGGGGAGGGACACGAGCTCGCCTTCGACGCCGGCGTCCGCCGTGCTTGCGACCTGCCAACCGGGGACCGGCGCCCATCCCCCCGCACCGGCGGGCGCGGTCATCGGCTCGATCGAGGCCATCGGGACGATCGGGGTACGCATCGCGCTCCTCTCTGGGCACAATCTCGAACAGGAAGGAACCCTACCTGTAGCGACGCCGGCGCGCACCCGGCCCCGCGGAGCGGGCGGAGCGGAGCGGTCAGAGTGGGCAGAGCGGGGCGGGGCGGGGCGGAGCGGGCGGAGCAGAGCCTCGGCGGCGCAACGACGCCGCCACGGCGCCGCCACGGCGGGCTCGTGGTCAGGCGCCGGCGATCAGGTGGAGTTGCCCAGATGCACGCCTTTTCGAACCGCCGGCGCTCCAGGCATGTGAAAGCCCGTGCCGTACCCGAAGCTCGTCCCCGTCTTGGCGTCGAACATGGCGTAGTAGAGGGTGTCGGGCTGGGCAGGGCAGTCAGTAGTGAGGCAGCCGCCCTGCCAGGTCCCGACGATCCACAAGAGCCAGACCATGCGAGCCCGTGAGACGTTGGACGGGCTCACCGTGTCCCCGATCGCATGTCCTGCGGCTGTCAGGGTCTCGAGCTCCGTCCGGATGATGCGCCCTCCACCCATCGCGTCAGCTGCCTTCAGGGCAACCGCCTGGACCGCCGCCTCGGGGACGTAGGGAGGCGGTGCGTACCCGGTGAGCTGTGTCCACGGCAGTGTCCGAATCGGCGGCGTGGACTGCGGCGGAGGCGGCGAGCTGCGCTGTGCCGAGGCCTTGGCCGTCGGCGAGCTGTTGGGGTGCACGACCGGAAGGAGCCTGGCGTGGCGGGCGGCCAGTTGCTGCCGCGGGTGGCCGGGAGCCAAGGTGACGGAGAGCGCAGCAGCCAGGGCCACCGTTGCAGCCAGCAAGCCCATCGTGGCGAGCGCTCGTCTGGTCATCGCGTCACCGCGTCTTTTCTGGACCGGCAGGAGCTGCCGGTTTCCAGCATTTTAGGGTCACCTGGGCGTCGCGCGGGCCGCCAGGCTTGCTCTCAGCTCACGCGCCTCACGCGGGCGGGCCGAAGAGCCGGTCGCCGGCGTCGCCGAGGCCCGGGACGATGAAGCCGCGCTCGTCGAGCTCGGGATCGATCACGGCGCAGGCGACCGGCAGCTCGGGGTGCGCCGCGCGGAACCGCTCGATGCCGGGCACCGAGGCGACCACGCACAAGGCCTGCACATGAGAGGCGCCGCGCGAGATGACCAGGTCGCACACCTGGGTGAGCGAGCCGCCCGTCGCGAGCATCGGGTCGCAGACCACGACCCGGCGGCCGGTGAGGTCACGCGGCACGCGGTCGAGATAGACATCGGAGCGGAGAGTGACCTCGTCGCGCCGGAGCCCCACGTGCGCGACCTCGCTGTAGGGAAGGAGCTCTTGGACCGCCGGCACCATCCCGAGCCCCGCGCGCAGGATTGGCACGAGCAGCACGGTCTCGGTGATCTTCGTGCACTCGGCCTCGCCCACCGGCGTCCGGACGCGCACCCGGCCCGTCGCGAGGTCCTGGAGCGCCTCGTAAGCGACGAACGTCGAGATGTCGTGGACGAGCTTGCGGAACTCCGCGCTCTCGGTCCTCTCGTCGCGCAAGGCGACCAGGCGGTGCTGCACCAAGGGGTGCTCGACGACGAGGACGCCGGCGGTCACGGCGCACCGGGCGTGGTCTGCCGCGCCTGCTCGTCGTGCGCCGACGCAGCCCTCACGAGGTCCCCGAGCATCCGGCGCAGCTCGAGCGTCGTGCGGTCAGCGCGGGTGTGCACCTCGACGGTCGGATCGAGCGGCAAGTACCCCACGTCGTAGGACTCCTGGATCGCGAGGTCCTCCTCGATCACCTTCACCTCGAAGTCGACCGCCGCCGCCATGCGGGACGGATCGTGGCCGATGTCGTCGCGCCAGATCGTCGAGAAGATGCGGCAGGTGTCGTTGTGCTCGGGCTGGAGGAAGAAGCCGATGACGTTGGTGCCGCCCGAGTCGAGGAAGTCGAGGCGAAGCACGAGGTGGAAGGGCGCGTGCACGCGGTAGGTGACGCGCCGACGCTGCTCGAGCGGTCGGATGCCGGCGGCGACGCCCGGGTCCTCCCGGTTGAGGAACGGGTGCTCGCTCACTGCGGTGAACGACCAGCGGCCCTTGGTGTCCGACGTGTCGCGCTCGATGCTCATCGGTGCCACCACCGGTTCCCCGGCGCCGAACGTGGCGGCGTGGACGAACGGGAAGTGGGCCATGTCCAAGAAGTTGTCGGCGAGCATCCCGGCCGACGCGTGCGCGCGGATCACCGGCAGGTCCCCAGCCATGAAGGCCGGGTCGTACGCCTCTGCGACGTCGGGCAGCTCCGCGAGCCCGAGGAGGTCGGGGGCGCGGGCCTCTTCGGCGTCCGGGGCCCTCCCTGGAGGCGCTGTCGGACGGAGGAACACCATGCCGTGACGTTGGGCGACGCCGGCGGCCGCGCGCAGGCGCGCCCTGGGCGGGATGTGGGCGCACCCGGGCCCGAGCGCGGGGATCTCGATGCAGCGCCCCTCCGCAGCAAAGCACCAGCCGTGGTAGGCGCACTGGAGCACCGGGACACCCTCGGGGGCGTGCTCCACAACCGTGCCGATCGAGAGCGGGGCCAGCCGGTGGGGGCAGCGGTCGAAGAAGGCGACCAGCCGGCCGCCAGGGCCGTCGCCGTCGGCGGAGGCCGGGTCGGCGCGGGCGGGGAGGCGGACGAGGACCCAGGGCTCTCCGAGCAGGACGACGCGGAGGGGACGGTCCCCGACGTCGGACGAGCGCGCGACGGGGTGCCAGCAGTACCGCAGCGCAGGGTGCGTATTGGTGAGCTCCAGCGGTGCGCGCACAGTGCGGCGAGGTTACGTGAGAAGGCACCACCCGCGCACCAACCGTGCCACGTCGGGTCCGACGGCCCATCTCCGTCCGCCGCACCAGCCGGTCATGCGGCTCGAGGGGCTCTCGACCCGTCCATGCCCCGCCCGTCCATGCCCGCCCGTCCATGCCCGCCCGTCCATGCCCCGCCCGTCCATGCCCCGCCGGGCCCGGAGCTAGCGTCGGTGACCGTGCGCGCGCTGCCGAGGGGATCAACGAAGGTTCTCGAGGAGAGGATCGCAGGGGCAAAGCCGGTCAGCTTCTGGCTCGACGACCCGACCGCACCCGCCCCCCAGCTCCCGCTCGCCGGACCGGTCCACGCCGACCTCGCGGTCGTGGGCGCCGGCTTCACCGGGTTGTGGACCGCGTTCTGCGCCAAGCAGGCGGACCCCGGGATCGACGTGGTGGTGCTCGAGTCCCAGCAGGCGGCGTGGGCGGCAACGGGCCGCAACGGAGGATTCTGCGAGGCGAGCCTCACCCACGGGCCCGCCAACGGCCGCGCCCACTTCCCCGACAGCGCGGAGCACCTCGAGAAGCTCGGGATGGAGAACCTGCAGGCGATCGAGCAATTCGTGACCGAGCACCGCGTCGACTGCGGCTGGGAGCGCTCGGGGACCCTCACCGTCGCCACGCAGCCCTGGCAGCTCGAGGAGCTCCGCGGCGAGGACGGCCCGCCGCCGGGCTGGCTCGAGCGCGACGCCCTCCTCGACGAGGTCGCATCCCCGACGTACCTCGGCGGCGTGTGGGACCGCGAGAGCTGCGCGATGGTCAACCCCGCCCGCCTCGCGTGGGGCATCCGCGCGGCCTGCCTGGAGGCGGGCGTGCGCATCTTCGAGCACACCCCCGTGCTCGGGATGTCGCGGGGGACGACGGGGGGCGGGCGCGCGTCGGGAGGCGGGGGCGCGACGGGCGGTGGGGGCGCGACGGGCGGTGGGGGCGCGACGGGGGGCAAGCACGCGATCGGCGGCCTGCTCCGGCGCGGGCTCGAGCTCGAGACGCCCTCGGGGCGCGTCCTCGCCGACCGGGTCGCGCTCGCCACCAACGCGTTCGATCCGCTGCTGCTCCGCGTGCGCCTGCGCATCGTCCCGGTGTACGACCACGTCCTCGTGACCGAGCC
>JAJYYT010000312.1 GCA_021800645.1 Actinomycetes bacterium | reverse complement strand
AGTTCAACTTCGTCACGAAGGACATCGGCGGGGCGTTCGGGATCAAGATCGGCTTCTTCGCCCAGCTGGCGGCACTGGCGCTGCTCTCCAAGAAGGCGGGCCGTGCGGTGAAGTGGACCGAGTACCGGACCGAGCACATGCTGACCGCGGGCCACGGCAACGAGCGCACCTTCGTCGACATCGAGGTGCCGGTGACGGCGGACGGCGCGATCCTCGGACTCAAGTGCCGCGCCTTCGACGACGCCGGCGCGTACCTCCACTACGAGCCGCTCGGAGCGGTGATCTGGTCGCAGGTGGTCCCCGGCTGCTACAAGCTCAAGCACGTCCGCGTCGACTACACCGAGGTGGTGACGAACAAGTGCCCGGTGACCCCCAACCGCGGGTACTCGCGCATGCAGCACCTCTGGCTGATCGAGCGGATCGTGGACGTCGTCGCACGCGAGCTCGGCCTCGACCCGGTCGCAGTCCGCAAGCTCAACTACGTGCAGCCCGAGGACTATCCCTACGAGACCCCCAATGGTTGCATCTACGACTCGGGAGACCTGCCGCGCTCGCTCGACATCGCGCTGGAGCTCGCCCACGTGGCGGAGTGGCGCAAGCGCAAGGAGGAGCTCGGGACTGGCTCTGGCAGGCGCATCGGGATCGGGATCGGCTCGACGCTCGACTCGGGCACCAACAACTTCGGGCAGTCCCGCATCATCAACCCGGACCTCCCCTTCTCGGGCAACGGCGAGGTGGCCATCGCCAAGCTCGACCTGTTCGGCGAGGTGAACGTCATGATCGGCACGACCCCCCAGGGCCAGGGGCACGAGACCAGCGCGGCGCAGGTGACGGCCGACATCCTGGGCATGACGCCCGACGAGGTGACCGTCTCGACCGGCTTCAACCAGGCGAACAGTGCCTACGTCGGCTTCTCCGGCACCTATGCGAGCCAGTTCGCTGTCTCCGGGCTCGGGGCGGTGATGGGCGCCGCGCAGAAGCTGAAGCACCAGATCGCCAAGCTCGCGGCCTTCGCCCTGAAGTGCGAGGAGGGCGACGTCGAGGTGGCGGGCGGGTTCGCCAGGGTGCGCGGAGACGAGGAGCGCGCGATCCCGTTCATCGGCTTGGCCAACATGGTCTACGCCAACAACGCGGGATTGCCCATGGAGCTCCTCTCGGAGGTCGACCTGAACTGCCGGTACGTGTACGTCCCGCCGTTCGAGGTCCCCGACACGGTCGCGAAGACGGGCAACCTGACCCTCACGTACGCGAGCCAGGTCCACGCGTGCGTGGTGGAGGTCGACGAGGAGACCGGCCAGGTCACCATCCTCGACTACGCGGCGGTCGACGACTGCGGCAGGCGGATCAACCCCTTGATCGTCGAGGGCCAGGTGCACGGCGCGACGGGCCTGGGGATCGCGGCGTCGCTCTACGAGTCGTTCGACTACGACGAGTCGGGCCAGCTCCAGCAGCCCTCGTTCTACGAGTACCACGTGGGGACCGCGCTCGACATCCCCCATGTCGCCACCGGATGGATCGAGTCGATCAGCCCGTTCACCCCCAACGGCGCGAAGGGCATGGGGGAGGGCGGCGGTGCGCCGCTCCACGCTGTGTGCAGCGCGATCCAGGACGCGGTCGAGCCCGGGGGCCCGATGGTGACCGACAGCCACAACCACTGGGAGCGCGTGTACGGGTTGCTCCACCCCGAGCCCGGAGCGCCGCGCGGGGTGACGGTGACCTCCCGACAGCCAGCCAAGAGCTGAGGGCACCGGTGCTGCTCACCAACGAATTCGTCGTCGCGGCCGACGTCGAGCGGGTGTGGGCGCACCTTCTCGACCTGGAGAACGTCGCCGCCTGTGTCCCCGGCGCACGCGTGGAGGAGGTGGTGCCTCCCGCGACCTACAAGGGCACGATCCGGCTCAAGATCGGCCCGCTCACCGTCGAGTACCGGGGGCAGGCGACCCTCGTCGAGGCGGACGAGGCCGAGCACCGGGCGACGATCGAGATGAAGGCCCGTGAGGCGCGCGGCCAGGGCTCTGCGGTCGCGACGGTGCGCAACCATCTCGAGAAGGTCGACGGCGGCACCCGGGTCGTCGCCGAGACCGACCTGCAGATCACCGGTCCGCAGGCGCAGTTCGGCAAGGGCGTCCTCGAGGACGTCGGCGGGCGCATCCTCGAGGAGTTCTCCGCCCGTCTCGAGCGCCAGATCTCCGGCGGCGACCAGGCGGGTGCGGCCGGCCCCGGAGCCGGGGAGCCCGGTGCGGTGGACGGATCGCGGCCGGCCCCGGCCGGGGCTGCGCGAGCGGTCGCCGACGGTGGGAGCGACTCGTCGGCGGAAGCGCTCGACCTGAACCGCGTGCTCGCAGCCTCGATGCGCACACGGGCGAAGCGGGTGGCTGTGCCGCTCGCGGCGCTCGCCGCAGCGGTGCTGGCGGTGCTGGCCGCGCTGCGGCGCCGCAGGGCGGGCCGGCGGAGGATCGGGCGTGGCGGGAGCTGAAGGCGCCGGGCGCCGGGAGGCGGTCCCCTTCCGGGTCGTCGACGCCGACGGCACGACGACCGAGCTCGCATACTCGTCGCCCCGGCCCGCCGCGGATCACGACGAGACGGCGGTCGTCGAGCAGCTCCCCTGGTTCGACCACGGTGAGCCGCTGCACAACTGGGCGCTCCACGACACCGACTTCTACGACGAGGTCGAGCAGATCTGGGGCAGGCGGTGGGGCGCGGAGGGCATCGGCAGGCTCCGGGAGGTGCTCGTCTCGCGCCCGACCGAGAACGAGGTCCGCCCCGAGTACGCCGCGGAGTGGCAGTACTACTACTCGACCGAGGCGGGGAACGCCGATCTCGGTCGCCTGCGGGCCCAGTTCGACGGGTACTACCAGGTGCTGGAGGACAACGGGGTGCGCGTGAACTACGTGGAGCCGCCCGTCCCCGCGATCGGCGCCTACGGCTACCTGAAGAACCTCGTCACGCTGGCAGGTGGCGGGCTCGTCGTCCGGGGCGGTGCGATCGTGCACCGCATGGGGCTCGGCTCCTGGCAGCGCGGGCGGGAGGTCATCTGGACCAAGGCCCTGGCCGCGCTCGGTGTGCCGATCTACCTCACGATCCACGGCCGCGGGATCGGGGAGCCCGGCGCCGGCCGGTGGCTCGACTCGAAGACCTTCGTCTTCAACAACAGCGTCGTGGCCAACGAAGAGGGGCTGCGCCAGATCGAGTTCGTCCTCGCCGGCCTGGGCGTCGAGATGATCACGACGTACAGCCCGGGCTGGGTGAGGACCACCGGGCACGGCGACGTCGGGACCACGCACGCCGACATGTTCCTCATGGTCCCCAGCGCGGGGATCGCAGTGCTCTCGCCGCATCTCGTGGACTACGCCTTCGTCCGCGAGCTCCACCGCCGAGACGTCAGGATCATCGAGGTGCCCGTCGAGGAGTACTGGGACCTCGCGGTGAACGCGGTGACGCTCGAGCCCGGGAAGGTCGTGATGAACGCCGGCTCTCCCGCTACGGTGAAGGCCCTCGAGGC
>JAJYYT010000311.1 GCA_021800645.1 Actinomycetes bacterium | reverse complement strand
GTGCAGGACCACCGTCGAGGCGCTCGGGTATGTGACGCTCGTGATGTCTGTGGGGAGGAGCCCCGGCAGGTAGTTGCCGAGCTTCTTCTTCCCGGCGTCGACGAGCTGGAAGTAGAACTTCACGTCCTTGGATGTGACGGTCGCGCCTGTGGACCACTTGAAGTTGGTCTTCATCGTGATCGTCACGGTCTTGTCGTGGTTCGAGTAGACGGGGGGATCTCCCACCGACTGGGTGTAGTCGATCCCGGTCTTCGAGCCGTTCCCCGCGTAGTAGAGCGGGAGCCACATGTTCCTCTGGATGTCGATGTCCCAGTACTCGTAGCCGACCTGGTTGTCGAGGGGAAGGATCCATGTGAAGATCTCGCCGATGCCCAGCGCGAGGCTCGGGACCGCTCCCGACGCGACCTTCGGGGACTTGGCGCTCGCGCCGGCGGTGCCGCTCGTCATCCCCACACCGGCGCCGGCGACACTGAACAGGAGCGCGGCACCCGCCGCCGCCGCGCCCAAGGTCCGCAGGCGGGTCCGGAGCGACGGGGTCCGTGCGCCCCGGGCGCCGCGGTCCTTCGAGGTGCTGGTGAAGAGCATGGTATGGGACCCCCCGTGCGCGCGCTTCGACGACCTGCGCGGACCCTTGCAACTCATTGGCGGCAACGTTACGGTTTCCTCCACGCGAACGTCAAGCGACGCCTGATTTCCCTGGCTCCTCGCCAATTGGTAGGCGATTTCGCGAGTGTAGGGCCTTGGGCGCGACAGGGGCACGCGCCCCTCGCACGGAAGGGGTCAGCTGTCTCGCGCCTACTCCTCCGTGCCGTCGCGCACGACGACGACGGGGCAGTGTGCGTGGGTCGTGACGAACGCACTGACGGACCCGAGGAGCAAGCCTGCGAACTCCCCTCGTCCACGACTTCCCACGACGACGGCGGATGCGTCCCGCGACACTTCGACGAGCACCTTCGCGGGCGGGCCCTGCAGCAGCGAGAAGCTGACGGACGCCGGGAGCTCCGAGCCCAGCACCTCCTTCACCTCGCGCTCGAGCAGCTGTTTCGTGTCCGCTTCGGGGTCCCAGTCGCTGGGAATCGGCAGTGTCCACCCGTAGCCTGCCGGCAGTTCCCACACCGCGATCACCCTGAGCGGCGTGCCGGTCAGGGCTGCGTATCGGGCGGCCCACGCGAGCGCCCGCTTCGAGTTCTCGGACCCGTCCACCCCGACGACGACCGGCCGGACATCTTCTCCGGGTTGCCCGGGTTGCCCGGGTTGCGCGGGTTGCGCGGGTTGCGCGGGTACTCCGGGTTCATGCTGAGGCTGTTCAGGATCGGTCATGGCACTGTCGTAGTCCGTCGGCGAGACGCTTGACAGGGCCCTAGGTCACGACCGTCGTTGGCGGCGACCCGCACCAGGGCATGGATCCTGGACATGGCTGCAGGACGCGGCTCGCCCGCAGGTCGTAGCCCGCTCGCAGGACGCAGGGGACTTTCGCCCCTGGCAGTGGGGGAGCCGAGGGCCGACGATCGACAGATGAAGCATTCCGCCCACACGGAGGGGTCCATCCGGGAGATCCTGCACTCAGCGGTCGTGTCGATCGACCGTTCGGCGACGTTGCGGGGCGCGGCGACCACGATGCAACGCGAGGGGATCGGGGCGCTCGTGGTCATGGACGCCGACGAGGTGCAGGGGATCGTCACCGAGCGCGACATAGTGGGAGCTCTCGCCCGCGGCGACGACCCCGACCGAGCACGGGTCGTGGACGTCGAGTCCGTCGGTCCGCGCTACCTGACCCTCGCGGACTCCGTCGAGACGGCGGCCGAGGTCATGCTCGCGGTCGGATGCCGCCACCTCCCGGTCGTTGACGACGGCGTCGCCATCGGCGTCGTTTCGATTCGCGACGTGCTGAGGGAGCTCGCCGACTGACGGGCCGCAGGGTCGCCGGGGCCGCAGGTGGTGCGAGGCCGCAGGGTCGCGGGGGCCGCAGGTGGCGTCCAGTGAGTGGTGCGGCCCGGCGCTGTGCGGCCCCGGCGCTGCACCGGGTGCTACTGCCCAGAGGGAGCGTTCTCCGGCGTTGCGGGGAAGTGCTCGACGGCGGCGTCCGAGCCAGGGAAGAAGAGGCCCTCCTCCCCGTCGCTCCATCGCACCAGGTACGGCGGCGCACCGTCAACCCCGTGGACTTCGAGGATCTCCCCGTCGCGCTCGGGTTCCCCGAGATGATGGCTCCTGATCACGATCCGATCTCCGACCTTGGCTTGCATCGTGCCTCCTTCCCGCACGGCGGCTCGCTCGTCGGGGTCGTGACGAGCGCTTCGCAGTCGTGACGAGCGCTTCGCAGTCGTGACGAGCGCTTCGCAGTCGTGACGAGGCTTGGCCCGCTCCCGGCGAAAGAGTAGAGGCGAAGGTCATGCCGGGCACGGGCCAAGCGCGGGGACGCCCACGGGGGGAGGCCGAGTGGCACCGCGATCAGCCGTGTTCGGGGCCGCGATGGGCCGCGATGGGCCGCGAGAAGTGGCGATAGGCCGCGATGGGTGGCGATAGGGACGGAGGACCCTGCCGCTCGGGCCTGCCATGCGCCAACAGTGGAAGGGGGCGGACCTACGGGGACGATCCAACCCCGTTTGGAGCGCCCCCGGACCGACGGAGGAGTGGCAATGAGCACGCGCGGAGACGGACGTCGACGTTTCGGGTGGCCGTGGGGATCCCGGCGGCCGAGTGGCGACGAGCAGCTGGACGAAGAAGAAGGAGACGACGTCGCCGAACTGATCGCCGAGTGCGAGGCGTACGTGGTCGGGGGCTACGCGGAGCATCTCGGAAGGCACGCCGAGCAGATCCCGGTGTGGGCATGGACGAACCTCCTGGCCCATGGGAGCCGCGAGGACCTTGTGCGGGCGGCTCGGGAAGTCCACAGCATATGGTCGCCTTCCAGGCAGTGGCGGGTAGCTCGGGGACTCATCGCGCGCGAGGTGCTCAACGAGCTCGCGCACGGCGCTTCGCTCTTCGACGTGCAGCGCGAGGTGCTCGCACCGATCGAGCTTGCGATCGCCTCTCACCCCGGCGCGTGGACCTGGACTCCGCAGCGGTGGCTCGACACCGTGCGTTCAGCCCTGCACGGCGCGCTCGGCAGGCGGTCCTGACCGGCGGTCTCGCGCGAGGGCTTGCCCGACCGCTCGTCCAGCGCGTGCCTTTCGGCCGAGCGACGCGCCCTGGCGAACTTCGGCGGGGGCCAGCTGGCATGAGCAACCGCTGAGCAGCCGCTGAGCAACCGCTGAGCAGCCGCTGTGGTGCTCGGGTCCGCCTGTCAGATCGCGTGGGCCTCGATCGCTGCCATGATCGCCGCGACCAGGTCCTCGACGAAGGCGTCGTTGAGCGGCAGGTGGCCGTGGAGCAGCCGGTGGTACGCTGGGCCGTAGAGGAGGTCGAGGAGGAGAAGGGTGTTCGTGTCGGGCGGCAGCTCGCCCCGCTCGATCGCCCGCTGGAGGACGCCGAGGTGGCGGCGGCGCAGAGGTCCGACGAAGCGGTCGCGCCAC
>JAJYYT010000310.1 GCA_021800645.1 Actinomycetes bacterium | reverse complement strand
ACACCTCTCGCAGGTCCCCCACCCGAAGCTCGTAGGACGTCCCGGCGATACGCGCCGCGACGTCTGCCGCCTCGCGCCTCTGCGCGGCGTAGCGGGCGAGCCTCGCACGCTCTTCTGCCCGAAGGAGGTTCGTGGGCGCGGTCCCCGGAGGGAGCGCGCTGAGCGCGCTCCGGGCGCGCTCGGTATCCCTTCTGTTGGCGACGAAGAGGGAGGGTGGGCGCTTTGCGGGGTAGGTGCCCCCGCCCTTGCGCTCGACGCGTCCTGTGATTGTCGGATTCCCGACAATCGAAAGGTCGTCGCGGACCGTCTCGTGGTGGACGCCCAGGGCCTCTCCGATCCGCCGGAGGCTCCAGCCCTTGGTCCGCAGGCTCGCGACCAGGTCCCGGCGCTCTGGCCTCGTGAGGCTGCGCCGGAAGAGGTTGACCGCGAGCACGAAGCCGACCCGCTCCTCGTCGCTCGAAAAGCGCACCACCTGGCGGGGGAAGTCGGCGACCTTCCTACCCTCTACCCGCAGCTCCTCGACGGCACGTACCCGGTGGTGGCCGTCGATGACCTTCCCGGTTGCTGCTGTGATGACGACGGGGACCCGCACGCCGTTTGCCGCGACGTCGGCCTTCAGGGCCTCGTACTCGGCAGGCCGGAGGTCGGGCAGGAGCTGGTAGCCCTTCGAGCGGCGCGTCACGGCAGCGCCTCGTCGCTTCCCGCGGATACCGCCGAAAGGTCGAGCTCTCGCCAGCGCGCCACGAGCGACTCCGACGCCCGCCAGCGCTCGGGTCGGTCGCCCGTGAGGTCGACGAGCGCGAGCGCGGTCAGCTCCTGGAGGTGGCGGCGGGTCGTGGTCTGGGGGAGCCGGCAGCGACCGGCGACCGTCGCGGTTGAGAAGTCGTGATCCGAGGCGACCAGGACGTCGAGGACGCTCCGGCGCATGGAGGACATCCCGTCGAGCGCGCACTTCTCCAGTAGCCGCCAGCGCTCGGAGCAAGAGACGCCGATGGCCGTGAGCCCGGCTCCGAGCTGGCCCAGCTCTGCGACGAGGCGAGGGACCTCTTCTGGCTTTGGGACCTGGAGCATCTCGTCGCCGTGGCCACCTCCCCAGACGACCCCGCTTCGACAGCGAGTACCCAAGTCGGCGAGCAGAACGAGACGGTCCTCTTCGTCGCTCGGGAGAGCAGGCGGGCGATCGGGGAGATCGAGGCCTGCGAAGAACGCACCGACCGCGCGCCGGCGTCGGAGCCGCTGCTCATGCTCGTGGCCGAGGTGCTCGAGGGCGACGAGTCCGGTCAAGAACCGTTCGTCCGGGCTCGATGCTGCGAGCCGGTAGCGGAGCCAGCGCTCGCCGAAGCTCGCCATGTCGACCGTGTCGACCGCCTCGGTGGCGCACGCGATGCAGCCCGCTCGCCCTCGCCACTTCAAGACCCTTCCGCCTCCAGAGCCCACCGCGCGCTCGAAGCGCCCGTCGAAGAGCTCCCGGAAGATGGCGAGCACCTCTCCTCGGGTGCTCGCGTGCTCAGAGCAGATCGTCGTGAAGTCCTTCACCACCAAGACGAAGTGCGACCCGGCGTCCATGAGGACGCCGCCGGTCCCGCCCTGCTCGGCAGAGCCCGTGAGCAGCCCGGCCTTGGTCGTCGTCGACAACGTGACGACATCTCCGAGGTCACAGAGCGTCTCTACGGTCTCGGTCTTGGCCGATGCCGGGGGGCCGATGAGGAGAAGCCACACCGGCATGCCTGCCATCCGGTTGGCGGCGAGGGTGGCGAGCACCACGTGGAGGGCGCCGAGGTCGGGCATGTGGAGGGTCTCTTGGAAGACGGCGTCCACGTCTCGAAGCGTCGTTGCGGGTCGGAGCGGGGCGATCGTCACGGCTGGGTCTCCGCGCAGTCGGCGCACACGCCCGTGCCGGTGTCGGAGGCCCCTCGCATGTAGGCGCCGCAGGATGCGCAGATCGGCACGGCGGCGAACGGGTCCGGAGCCTTCGAAGCTCGCCGTCCGCGGCGCCGCTCCCGATAGGCGCGATCGGCGTGGGCCTTCGAGCAGTAGTTGGCGTTGGGCCGCAGGACCGGCTGCTCGCAGCCGTCGAGCGCGCAACGTCGCTCGGTGCCCATGCGCCCGGTGACCTCGAAGAGCGCCTGCTCGACGTTGGCAACCGAGATGGGAAGCCCCAGGGCGGCACGCTCTGCGACCGTGGCCGGCAGGCCGGTCAGCCGGGCAAAGGCACGCTTCCCCATCGCGCGTGCTCGCTCGGTGACGAAGCCGGCCCGGTCACCCTCGGAGTAGACGGCCTGGTGGTCTTCGGGCCGGGCCTCGGGGTCGGCGAGCTGGGCGTCGATGAGTGCGCCGCCACGGCCGACTCGCCGGACGAGCCGCGGATCGATCTCGATGACGTCGTCTGCGTCGTCGTCGGCCTGAGGGCGCGTCCAGACGTAGGCGTAGTCGTCGAGGGTCCGCAGGACGACGTCGACGCCAGGTCCGTGGGCGGTGCCGACCCGTACGGATCGCCCGTCACGGCGGAACCATTCCAGCTGCGCCCATGAGGCGAGATCACCCCCTGGATCGAGGGCCACCGGCGCACCGGGGTCACCGAAGAGCTTGTCGGGCTCGGCTTCGATGAAGGTGCCGAACGGGTGGAGGCCGAGCGCGCGCGGCACCTCGGTGAGCGTCGCCGGCGACGCCGCGGAGAAGCGCCGGAGCACCGGGAAGGGCTGCTCGGCGTGTTCGTCCCATCCGGCGCGCCAGCCGGGGTCCGGACCCGTCGCGCAGCTGAGCGCGTACTCGTGGACGGTCCGGACCCAGCGCCGCAGCCCGTCCGGGCCGCGTTGCTCCCATCCTGGCGGGTCGACGACCCCCCCACCGAGCGAGTGCTCCGTGCCGCCGGTGACCTCGAAGCCGCCTGTGCCCTCGCGGACGAGCTTCGTGTAGCGCTTCCGGCCGAGGCAGTGCAGGTGAAGGGGCCGCTCCTCGGTGCCGCGCTCGACCGACCAGAACGCGCCGGCGTCGCCGAAGGGGTCGAGCGCATCGAAGCGACGAAGGAGGTCCTCGACCTCGCTCCACGACAGCGCCCGGATGACGCGCCCGTCTGAGAGCTGCGCCTTCCCGCCGTGCGGCGTAGACACGATGGCGAGCCCGTCGGTGTCCCGGCAGATGACCGCTCCACCGGACTCGCTGACCGCGCGCTCGACCATGGCCAGCCACATTCGGACAATCGCCGGGATCGAGGCCGCGATGGCCGGCCAGGACCACCGGGCGTAGCGCTCTGCCAGCGTGCCCTGCTCGACGTGCTGGTCGAGCCGGGCAAAGACCCCCCAGGCGCCAGCATTGGCAATGCCCCGGATGCAGTCGCGCAGGCGGTCGTCGATGCCCTTTTCCGGACGGAGCCGCACGAGGGCTGCGATCGGGTCTTCGGCGGGAATGAATTGGCCTGGGATCCGCGGAGACTCCATACCTTGGAAGCGAGGCTGGAGTCATGGACAAGGCAGCGGGGAAGAGCCCGTCACAGAAGCGCTACCCGAAGGAGCTG
>JAJYYT010000309.1 GCA_021800645.1 Actinomycetes bacterium | reverse complement strand
GGACGCGGAGGCACGGATCCGTGAGGTAGGAGAGGGGAATCTCCTCCAGCTCGACGACCTCGACGCTGTCGGGGTCCGCACCGGCCCGCACGGCCTCGCCGCACGCCTGCGAGCTCGCCTCCTCGATGAGCTCCCTACGGTCCCGTCCTGACCTCCGGTAGATCCGATCGACGTGACCGCTCACCGTCCCGATCGCGGCCCCGACCGCGTTGGCAACGTCGAAGTCCGAGGGACGCAGCACACCCGACACCCCCGGGATCGTCTCGGGGAGCAGCACGCTGCCTCCCCCGACGGCGACGAGGGGCAGGTCGGTCTTCTCCGTCTTCACCCGGTCGATGGCCTCGCCCAGCATCTCGTCCGCGATCGAGAGCGCCCGGGAGAGCGCAGGAGACGGCGGAACGGCCGTGGTGCCGAAGGAGGCTCTCCCCGCGGCGATGGCGGCGTCCGACAGCGTCGGCGTGCTCCCCCCGAACGCAAGGGCGGCACGATCGAGGAGATACCCCACGCTCTCGGGCCCGACCGCCACCCGGCGTCCGCCGTGCCGGCACACCGACCCGCCGCCGAGTGCGATGCTCACGAGGTCCGGCATTCGGAAGTTGGTCGCGACGCCACCGACCCGGACGCCGAAGGACGACGTACGGGGAAACCCGTTGACCAACATGCCGACGTCGGTAGAGGTCCCTCCGACGTCCACGACCACGGCGTGGTCGACACCGCTCAGGTGCGCCGCACCACGAATGCTGTTCGCCGGACCGCTCCCGATAGTGAGCACCGGAAGGTCGACGACCTGGTGCAGCGTCATGAGGGTGCCGTCGTTCTGGGTGAAAAGCTGCACGGCACGGCTGAGCCCGCACCGTGCGAGAGCGTCGCTTATCGACGCCACGACGGCGCGGGCCGTTCCGACCAGCGCCTCGTTCAGCACCGTGGCGTTCTCGCGCTCGAGGAGGCCGAGCGTCCCGATCTGGTGGCTCAAGGAGATGTGGACGTCGAACCCACGCTCGGCGCGCACCACCTGTTCGGCGAGTAGCTCGTGCTCAGCGGAGACGGGGGAGAACACCGAGCTGACGGCAATGCCGTCGAGCTCCTCGGGCAACGACGCAACGAAGCGCGCGGCCGAGTCACGGTCGAAGGCCGTCAACTCGCGGCCGTCGAGCTCGAATCCCCCATCGACGATCGTCTCCGCGACGGACACCGTGCGTCGCAGGTCCTCCGGCCACCCGAAGAGCGGCGGAACGGCATTGGTCGCCGGGCCACCGATCCGGAGCACCGCGACGCGAGCAAGTCCCTTGCGCTCGAGCAACGCGTTCGTGGCGTGCGTCGTTCCGACCATGACGTGGCTGACACGGTCACGGACGTCGCTGGCGAGCAGCCCCAGGACTGCGACCTCGATCCCCGTCGTCACGTCCCGGGTGGTGGGCACCTTGGCCTTGTCGAGCAGGCGCCCATCGAGGCCCAGGAGCACCGCATCGGTGTGGGTGCCGCCGACGTCGACGCCGAGTCGAAGGTCAGGCTGCGTCGCCACCGAGCAGCTCCACGGGCTGGTAGTCGAAGTCGTACCCGAAGGAACGTGGTCCTGCGAGCTCCAGACCCCGTGGTCCCCGCCAGACGGGGTCACACGGGAACGCCACGACCCGCACCCGCTGGCCGTAGCGAAGGAGCTCGGTGGACAGCCCGTCCCCGGTCTGCATGTCGATCACACTGATGATGTCAGGCACCGACGCGAGCACCCTGCGTTCCTCGAGTGCGACGAGGTTCTCATTCTGGAGCTCGAGCCGGACAGCCCGCCCGGCGTCGTCGCGCAGCCCCTCGATCTGCGCAGCGCCTCTGACGAAGCCGTCGGTCACCCGTCGCTCGACGTCGACCACCTTTCCCTCCAGGAGGCGCACACCCCCCACTTCGCCGAGCAGCGCCTCGGCGGGGTCGACATCCGCCGACGCGATGGCCCGGCCGATCCGCACCGCCAGCGAGATCGTGCCTCGCACGGTCGCACGCCGGGCCTCACCGACCGCCATGAGGTACTCCGAGGAGATCGCGCGGCCCCCGAACGCCACGGCCGTCGCACGGCAGAGGGTCTCCAACCAAAGGCCGTCGGCGGGATCGATGGTGACGACGTTGGCACGCTCGTCGGTCATCACGCATGGGGACGGGCTGACACCCGCGATCTCCATCGACACCTGTGTCATCTTGGGGAACGCGCGGCCCATCCCGTCCGCGTCAACGATCGGGAGACCGAGGCGGGCGGCTTGCGTCGCGGGATAAAGCCCGTTGGATCCGCCGATCTCACAGCTCATCAGGGCAGCGACGCGGCGCCCCGCCAGCTCTTCGACCCGTCGGACAATGCGGCCGCCTTCTCCACCGTTGCCGATCTTCTCGATGGACACGGTGGGCGCGCCCACCATGCCGATGGGCAGCACGAGCTCACCGTCAGGAAGGTCGTCCAGATCGACGACGTGACAAGGGCCGTCGAGGTCCAGCGCGCGCTTCGCCGCGAGCAGGCCGATCGCGGGCGCTCCGCCTCCGCCAGCGCCGAGGATGCCGCATCCTCGCGCCAGGGCTTCGAGCGTCTCCGAATCGAGCAGCACCTCGTCACGTCGTCCCGGCCGCGCCGTCGGCCCCTGCTGCCGATGACCGAATGGGTCCGTTCGACACGACGAACGTCAGCCAGCAGGTCGCTAGTGGCGGGCGAGCTCGGCACGGGCGACCGAGCGGAGGTGGACCTCGTCGGGACCGTCGAAGATCCGCATGGCTCGGTGCCATGCCCACATCTTCCCGAGCGGGACGTCGGGGCTGACGCCGGCACCTCCGTGGACCTGGATTGCCCGGTCGATCACCGCCAGCGCAGTCCTCGGCACGGCGACCTTGATCCCGGCGATCTCCTGGGCGGCTCCCTTGCTTCCGTGCCGATCGATCAGCCAGGCTGCCTTGAGCGTCAGAAGTCGGGCCTGGTCGATCGCGATCCTCGACTCTGCGACGGCCTCGTGCACCATTCCTTGGTCCGCCAGCGGCCGCCCGAACGCGATGCGGGACGACGCTCGCCGGCACATCAGGTCGAGCGCCCGCTCGGCGGTACCGAGGGCGCGCATGCAGTGGTGGATCCGGCCCGGACCGAGGCGCGCCTGTGCGATGCCGAACCCGTCACCCTCGCCACCGAGCAGGTTCGCAACCGGCACCCGCACGTCGGTGAACCTTACCTCGCCGTGACCGTGCTGATCCGCGTAGCCGAACACGGTCAGGTCTCGCACGACGTCGACTCCGGGCGTCGCGGTCGGCACGATCACCATCGACTGCTGGCGGTGCTTCGGTCCGTCCGGGTCGGTCTTCCCCATGACGATCATGAAGCGGCAGCGGGGATGGAGGAGGCCGCTCGTCCAACACTTGTGGCCATTGACGACGTAATTGTCGCCGTCGCGGCGGATCCGGCAGTTGATGTTGCTCGCGTCGCTGCTCGCGACGTCGGGCTCGGTCATGGCGAAGGCGGACCGGATCTCGCCTCGCAGGAGGGGCTCGAGCCACTC
>JAJYYT010000308.1 GCA_021800645.1 Actinomycetes bacterium | reverse complement strand
GCCGTCCCGACGGCTCGCCCCCGAAGGTCTATGGGCGCTTCGAAGCAGCGGCACGCAACGACCTGTGGACCGGCGATGCGATGCACGGTCCGAGCATCAGCGGCAAGAAGGCCTATCTCCTCGCGTTTATCGACGACCATTCACGCCTTCTTCCCGGTTATCTGTGGACCTTCGCCGAGGACACGGTGCGACTCGAGTCAGCGCTTCGACCCGGCCTCGCGGCCCGCGGCGTGCCGAAAGCAGTCCTCGTCGACAACGGCAGCGCCTTTGTCGCCGCGCCGTTCCTGCGGGCGTGCGCCGTGCTCGGGGTGCGCCTCATCCACGCCCGCCCGAGAGCCGCGACGACAAAGGGCAAGATCGAGCGCTTTTTTCGCACCGTGAGATCCCAGTTCGTCGTCGAGGTCGAGGCTCGTGGCGTGGCCAGTCTCGCCGAGCTGAACACGCTCTTCAGCGCCTGGGTCGAGGTCGTCTATCACCGCCGCGTGCACACAGAGACCGGCGAGACGCCGATCGAGCGCTTCATGGCGCCCGGACCACCGGCGCTTCCTTCGAGAGCACAGCTGCACGAGGCGTTCCTCTGGTCCGAGACGCGCATGGTGACGAAGGTGGCGACGGTGTCTCTGCATGGGAATTCGTTCGAGGTCGATGCCGCACTCATCGGACGGCGGGCCGAGCTCGTCTTTGATCCGTTCGACCTGACGAGCATCGAGGTGCGCTTCGACGGCCGCTTCATGGGACTCGCCGTCCCGTTGCGGATCAGCCGGCACACCCATCCAAAAGCGCGACCCGACGCGGCTCCGGCACCGGTGCCGACGGGCATCGACTATCTGAGCCTCCTCGCCGCTCGGCGGGCGGCTGAGACCGGTGGCAAACGCATCGATTTCGCCAAGCTGGCCAAGCAGCACGACGCCGATCACGATGAGCAAACCGACATCGACGACACCGGCGAGGTCGGGTCATGAGCGGCATCGAGGGCCTGCGTGCCCACTACGGCTTCGGAGCCCGGATGCCCTTTGGGAAGGACCTGGCGCCTTCCATGCTGCATGCCTCTCGCTGTCATAACGAGGCGACCGCTCGCATCGCCTGGTGCGTTTCAGAGTCAGCCATCGGCGTCGTCACGGGCGAGTGCGGGTCGGGAAAGACCGTCGCCGCTCGAGCCGCGCTGTCGGCTCTTGATGCTTCCCGGCACACCACCATCTATCTCGGCGCGCCGGGCATTGGCTTGCGTGGCATGTATGGCGCGATCACGACGGCTCTCGGCGGCACTCCCCGTTTCCACACGGCATCCCTTATCCCTCAGACCCAGGATCTCCTCGCGACGGAGGCCGAGGAGCGCGGGAAGAAGACCACGGTCGTGATCGACGAAGCGCACCTTCTCGACGCGGAGACCCTCGAGGGACTGCGCTGTTTGTCGAACGCCGCCATGGACTCGGTCGCCCCGTTCGGGCTCATCCTGCTCGGCCAGCCCGCCCTCCGACGCCGCCTGCGCCTCGGGTCCTTCGCGGCCTTGGACCAGCGGGTCGGGCTGCGCTATGTGATGTCGGGGCTCGAGGCAAAAGAGACCGGGGCCTATATCGCCCATCACCTGGCGCTCGCCGGGCGCTCGGACACGTTGTTCTCCGACGATGCGGTCGCACTGATCCACCAGGTGTCCCGGGGCCTTCCCCGGATGGTGAACAACCTCGCGGTCCAAGCTCTCGTCGCGGCCTTCGCCGAGCGCAAGGCGATCGTGGATGAGAGCTCGGCTCGTGCTGCGGTCGCCGAGGTGACCGAGTGCTGAGCGCCAAGGATCCGTGCCAGCAAGCCTTGTTCGCTCTCGGCGGCGAGGGGGCGCCCGTTCAAAGTGCGAGCAGGGCCCGCCAGAGCGGCCCGGGCGCGCTCGCTGTCGGCGAAGCGCCGCCGGGCTGGCCCGAGCCCCCCGCGCCCGAGGCCTACAGCGGCGTGCTCGGCGAGATCGTTCGTTGCCTTGCTCCCCACACCGAGGCGGACCCGGTCGCCATCTTGGCCCAGGGCCTCGTCGCCGCCGGCGCACAGGTCGGCCGGGGCGCGCATGTCGCGGTCGAGGCGACCTTGCATCACCCGAACGAGTACGTGCTGATCGTCGGCGAGTCGGCAAAGGCCCGCAAGGGATCCTCCTGGGATCACGTCGCCCGGCTCATGGACATGGTCGATCCTGGTTTCTCGGCGCGCACCTCGACCGGGCTCTCCTCGGGCGAGGGCCTCGTCTGGGCGCTGCGCGACGCCGTCGGGCCGGACGCCGGCGCGGCCGACCCCCGCCTGCTCGTCGTCGAACCCGAGTTCGCCTCGGTGCTGAAGATGACCGCCCGGGACGTCAACACCCTCTCGCCGGTGCTGCGCTCGGCCTGGGACGGACGCCCGCTCGCTCTCCTTACTCGCACAGCGCCCGCCCGGGCCAAAGCCGCGCACCTGTCGGTCATCGGTCACATCACCGCAGCGGAGCTTTCCCACCATGTCGTCGGCCTCGAGGCCGCCAACGGACTGTTGAACCGCTTCGTCTTCATCGCCGCCCGGCGTGCCCAGCTCCTTCCCGAGGGCGGCCGGCTGGACCCCCTCGCGGGCACCGGCCTTGCGGCCAAGCTCGCTTCACACCTCGAGGCCGCGAGAGGCGCCGGGCGCCTCTCCTTCAGTCCCGCCGGGCGCAAGCTGTGGTGGGAGACCTATCCGAGCCTCTCCGAGGCCGGCGCGGGACCAACTGGCGCCCTCACCGCGAGAAGCGAGGCCCACGCCTTGCGCCTGGCGCTGCTCTATGCCCTCTCAGATGGCGCTCGCTCGATCGGTCCAGGACACCTGCGTGCCGGGCTGGCTCTCTGGGGCTATGGCGAGCGCTCGGCGATCTTTGCCGCGAGCCGAGCCACCGCCGGGCCGGTCGCCGGCCGCATCGCCGACGCGCTCGTCGCCGCCGGAGGAAGAGGCCTCACGAGGACCCAGATCCGAGACGTCCTCGGACGCAACCACGCCGGTGTCGACATCGACGCCGCCCTCGCCGAACTCGCCGCGAAGGGCAAAGCGCACCAAAGCGACTCGCGGCCCGACGGCTCCCGTGCCACCGGCCGCCTTCCCCGCACGTGGATCGCGGGCTCGTTGCCCTCCTCCAGCTGAACAAGCCGGGGTCAAGCCCCGCCTGCTCCCAAAGAACATGGTCCCCGGGCCGCAAGCCACTCCACGGGGCTTGACGCCGGCGCCGCAACGCCCCTCAGAACCCCATCATGGATCCCGGGACCGGGCAGCACAGCTGCCCGGTCCCTTGGTCGCGCTTTTGCCTTTCGCCGAAGCGCGATCGCCGCGGACACGATTCGCGCGCGCGCGGAGCTCAAGACGGCGGGACTTCGTATCGCCGAGCTGCCGATGCTGTTCCAGGCCGAACTCGGCAGGGCTGAACTCGCGCAACTGGGGCTCAACCTCGGACCGCCAAGCCGCCTCTGCCTCGTCGAAGGTCATAGCCCCGAGAACGTCCCCAGGGGCGCGCCAGCCACCACTGGTTGGCGGTTGGTAATCAGC
>JAJYYT010000307.1 GCA_021800645.1 Actinomycetes bacterium | reverse complement strand
GTCCGCTGGCCGCGAGGACGTCCTGCGGCGCACGGACGGAGGCTGGCGGCTCGCCCGCAGGGAGGTCTTCGTGGACGAGTCGGTGCTGCGCATGCAGAACCTGGCGGTGTTCCTGTGAGCGGCGTTCCTGCAGACGATGCTCCCGCAGACGACCCTCCTGCGAACGGTGTTCCTGCAGACGGCGTTCCTGCAGACGACGCGCCTGCGGACGGCGTTCTTGAGCGCCCGGCCTCGGCCACCCCGGTCGGCCCGGTCATCACGGTGGCCAACGAGTTCGCCGAGGTGCTGGTGCAGCGGCTCGAGACGCGAAACGGCGTCCGCCTGCTCGTCAGGGTGCCCCGCGCCGGGCGATCGATCGCGTTGTGCCCGCTCGAGCTGGAAGCGCTGACCTGGCAGACGCCCGAGGTCTTCTCCGCGATGATCGCGCACCCCTCGGAGCCGTTGGACCTCGGCGAACGGTGAGCGGCTGGCTTGCTGGGCGCCGGGCACTCGTCGTGGGTGCAGGCTCGGGGATCGGCCGGGCGGTGCTGGACGCGTTCGTCCAGGAGGGCGCAGCCGCCGTGGTGCTCGAGCTGGACCCCCGCAAGTGCGACGCGATCCGCCAGGAGCACCCGGAGGTGAGGGTGGTGGTGGGTGACGCCACCACCCGAGCGGCCAACGAGGCGGCGGTGGCGGAGGCGTCGGAGCACCTGGGCGGCCTGGACGTCCTGGTCAACTGCGTCGGGATCTTCGACTTCTACCGGGGCCTTGGAGACCTGGACGTGGCCGTGCTCGACGCGGCGTTCGACGAGATGTTCCGGACCAACGTGAAGAGCCACCTCCACTCGGTGAAGGCCGCCTTGCCCTTGTTGCAGCACGGCGGTGGCTCGGTCGTGCTCACCGAGTCCACCTCGGCCTACTACCCGGGCCGCGGGGGCGTCTTGTACGTGTCCTCCAAGTTCGCGGTGCGCGGCCTGGTGACCGCGCTCGCCCACGAGCTCGCCCCGAAGGTCAGGGTGAACGGCGTGGCGCCGGGGGGGACCCTCGGCACCGACCTCCGGGGGCTTCGTGCCCTCGGGCTCGAAGGCCAACGCCTCGCCGACGCCCCGGGTCGGGAGGCGGAGCTGGCGGCGCGCGTGCCGCTGGACGTGGCCCTGTCGGGGCGGGACCACGCGTGGAGCTACGTCTTCCTGGCCTCGGAGCGATCCCGGGGGGTGACCGGCAGCGTGGTCCACTCCGACGGCGGCGTCGGCGTGAAGGGGTGATCGAGATGGGCGTCGTGCTTGCCCCAGACCTGGACCTGTTCTCCGACGAGGTCCTGCTCGACCCGTACCCTGCATACCAGGTGCTACGGGACCTGGGCGTCGTCGAGACACGCCGTTACGGTGTGTGGATCGTGTCCCGCGACGCGCACGTGCGAGAGGTGCTGAAGGACTGGCACACCTACTCGTCGGCGTGGGGGACGGCGATCGACCCCGGGGTCAACGGGCTGCGGGCCACCAACATCATCAGCACCGATCCGCCCGCGCACGACGAGCTGCGGGACGTGCTCGCTCCCCAGATGAGCGCCCGTTCGGTGCGGGAGCTGCAGGGCCGCATCGACCAGGTGGCAGCCGACCTCGTCGACGGGCTCCTCGAGACCGGAGGAGGCGACGTCGTCGCGCGGCTGGCGCAGCCGCTGCCGCTCAGGATCGTCGGCGACCTCGTGGGCTTCGCCGAGGAGGGCCGCGAAGGGCTGCTCGAGTGGGTGGACGCCTCGTTCAACACCTTCGGCCCGATGAACCAGCGCACCCGGGAGTCGATCCCGAAGCTCGAGTCGATCTGGGAGTACCTCGACACGATGGCCACCCGGGAGCGGCTGGCACCGGGCGGGCTCGGCGCGGCGATCCACGACGCCAAGGACCAGGGCCGCATCAGTGCCGACCAGTGCCGGTCGCTGCTGTTCGCGTACGCGACCGCCGGCATCGACACCACCGTCAACGCCATCAGCTCGGCGGTGTGGCTGCTCGCTCGCTTCCCGGACCAGTGGTCGATGCTGCGCTCGGACCCATCGCTCGTCTCCGGTGCGGCCAACGAGGTGCTACGGGTGGAGTCGCCGATCCAGAGCTTCACGCGGCTCGCCAGGGTGACAGGCCGCCTGGGCGACACGATCGTGCCACGGGGGTCGCGGGTGCTGGTGCTGTTCGGGTCGGCCAACCGTGACGAGCGAAAGTGGCAGGACCCCGCCCGCTTCGACGTCGGGCGTGCCGCGGCGGACCACGTCGCGTTCGGCTACGGCGTCCACAGCTGCGCAGGCCAGTTCCTGGCGAAGGCCGAGCTGCAGGGGGTCCTGCGGGCGTTGGTCGAGCGGGTGTCGACCATCCGTCTGGTCTCGGCAGAGCGCAAGCTCCACAACGTGCTGAGAGGCTTTCGGCACCTCGACGTGGTGCTCGGCTGACGACCGTGAGGACGAGCGCAGGCACGAGCTGGACGTCAGCGTCCGCGTCGCGGGCAAGCGGGAGGAGACCACCATGCGCGCAGCGGCGCCGGTGACGGCTCGCCGCCTGAGCGGCAGGAGTGCTCTCGTCACCGGGGCGGGGCACGGCATCGGCAGCGCGTACGCGCGGCGTCTTGCGACAGAGGGAGCCAACGTCGTCGTCGCCGACATCGACGCCGCCGCTGCCGACTCGGTGGCGAGAGAGCTGCGCGACTCGGGTGCCGACGCGCTCGGCGTCGCGGTCGACGTCGCGCAAGAGGGGTCCGTCAGGGAGATGCACGATGCCGCCCGCGAGGCGTTCGGGAGGATCGACGTCCTGGTGAACAACGCCGCGATGTTCGCCAAGTTCCCGGTCAGCCACGGCGACGACCTTGGCAGCCTGACGGTCGAGCAGTTCGAGGCGGTCCTGCGCGTGAACGTGATCGGGACGTGGCTGTGCATCCGCGAGCTGCTGCCGGAGATGGTCGAGCAGGGCTACGGGAAGATCATCAACGTCAGCTCTGGGACCGTGTTCAAGGGGTCGGGCGGGGACATGATCCACTACGTCGCGTCGAAAGCTGCGATCCTGGGGCTGACGAGGACGCTCGCCCGGGTCGTCGGCCCCTCCGGGGTGCGCGTGAACTGCATCGCGCCCGGCTTGACGGTGACCGAGAGCTTCAGCGAGGCCCAGTTGCAGGTCGCACGCGAGCGGGCGGTAGCGGAACGTCCGTTGGGCCGTGTCGAGACTCCGAGCGATCTCGTCGGCGCGGTCGCCTTCTTGGCGTCGGCCGACAGCGACTTCATGACCGGACAGACGATGGTGGTCGACGGTGGCGCCTACATGCACTGACGGCGAGCGCCGATCCGCCGAGCGCCGGCCTGCCGGACACCGATCCGAGGAGCGAGGTCATGGGCCCGGGGCGAGCGGCGTGCTCCCACCGGCACCACAGGTGCTGATCGTCGGCGGAGGACCGGTCGGGTTGACCCTGGCGATCGAGCTCGGCCAGCAGGGCGTGCGTTGCCTGCTGATCGACAAGCGTGAGGCCCCTGGCCGGCTCCCGAAGATGGAGCGGTGCAACCCACGGA
>JAJYYT010000306.1 GCA_021800645.1 Actinomycetes bacterium | reverse complement strand
CTGAACTTGATGCGGCGAACGTCACTCAAGTCGTTCCGGTCGAACTGCTCGCCGAGCTTCCCGATCCGATGCATCGGCCAGCGCGTCGACGAGCTGGAGGCCGCCTTCGCCGAACGACGCGCACGTCTCATGGCATTGGCGCGAGAGTCGGTACCAGAGGCGCCCACGTTGGCCGAGGTCGCCGCGTTGCTCGACCGCCTGCCGATCCTCGCCAGCTCGCTCGACGCGGCGCTCCAGCGCGAGCTGCGGGCGATGTTCGACGCGCTGCAGCTCGACGTCGTGTACCAACCGGCCGAAAGCGCCCTCGACGTCGCAGTCACCCTCAATGATCCCAACGTAGACAACGGCAATTGGGCTCGCGCGGAGGACTGGTCGGCGCCCCCGGCAGGACTCGAACCTGCGTGGAACGGATTAGAAGTCCGTCGCCTTATCCACTCGGCCACGGGGGCATCGAAGAACCATCGTAGATGCAGGGCCCGCGAGCCTGCGCGCCGTCGGATGCGCGAGGAGGCCGGGAACGTCGAGCTTGGCGTACACCCGTCCGAGCGCCTTGACGATCCCGTTGTTCCGCATTGCGCGCGTTCGATCCCGCTCCCGGGGTCGCTCTGTTCGCAGCCCGGCTCCTCGATGCTGCCCGGGGTGCGGGGTTCTTCCAATCGGGCACCCGGGGGGCAGCACTCGCGCGGACCCCTTCGAGCGCCCGGCAGCGGGCGAGCCGCGCCTCCCAGTCCTGGTCGGTCCGGTCCGCTGCCGTCCTCCCCGATGCGGTCGAAGACCATCGCGAAACCGTTCGTGCCCTGAATCGTCGGCCCATCTCACAACTGCCCTCGCCCCTCCTCCCGGACAGCGGCACTTCCGGGGGTGCCGGATCCTGCCGCGGCGAGTGGTCGGCAGCGGGGCGGGGAGCCGGTCGAGGATCGCAGGCGTCGCGAGCTGGGTATCGTCATCGCTGTGACCGAGACGTTCGTACCGGAAGGTGCTCCGACTGTCGCTCCCGCGCGCCCCGATCCCACCCTGGATGACGGTGATCACGAGCGGATGTCCCATATCGTGCTCGAAGGCTTCAAGCTGAGGAAGGGCCGGTTCGTACCGGCGGGCACCAACGTGGTGGAGGGGATGGTGACCGGCACCCCGGTGCGCGCGCTCTGCGGAAAAGTGTGGGTGCCGGGCAGGGATCCCACGCGATACCCGCTCTGCCCTACGTGCCGTGAGATCGCGCTAGCTCGCGGCTGGCGCCTACCTGCTTCCTGACCGGGTCCCGGGTGACGCCTCGGTGAGCCGAGGAGGTGGCGCCGTCGGGCGGGTCGCGGAGGCGTGACCGAGCGGCGGCCCCTCCCTGGGAGTGGCTCGTGCGGCTGCCTGGCCAGCTGTCCGGACAGCAGATCGGGTGTGCCAGACTGTGACCTCTCGGTGGGCGTAGCTCAGTTGGTTAGAGCGCCAGGTTGTGGCCCTGGAGGTCGGGGGTTCAAGTCCCCTCGCTCACCCGACATCGAGATCGGCATCCACATCGGCATCGGCATCCAGACCATCCGAAGTTCGCCTTCAGGTGCACAAGAGCCACGGAGTCTCGCACTGCCCCGGGGATCCAGCCAGGGAGATCATGGCGCCGGTCTGTGGGCTCGGTCGAGGCACCGACCCGTAGGCTGCCGGCAGACATCGGCGGAGGTAGGTTCGGTGACCCGACCGACCGTGAGCGACGGCCCCACCGAAGACTTGACGCTGACGTTCGCTGCGAGTGACTTCCTCGACAAGGTCCTGCTCGTCCTCATTCTCGTCGAGATCGTGCACACCGTCGTGCTATCGCTGCAGGCTCATGCTCTGTCTGCGCAGCCCTTCATCGTCGTCGGGCTCGTGGCAGTGATCAGGAAGATCCTGTTCACCCTCAGCGCCGGACAGTCCGTCAGCGTCCATCCGGGCAGCAGGCGTCGGGTCCGGCAGGTGGGGTGCCCAGTCACAATCGCATCACGATCACCATGTACGCCATGGCAACGCTCATGACGACCAGGCAGAGCGCGCTCGCACGCGGTCCGAACGCAGCGGGCCACGAGCCGGGCCGAGGCCCGGGCGCCCCCGGCTGCGCCACCAGCGCGGCTCGGACGGCTCCGGGCACGACGAATTGCCTGCTGGCGACCACGAGCGCGTCGGCGACCAGCAACGCGGCGAACACGATGGCCACGAGCGGCGTGCCCGATGCGTCGGCGCCGGATGCGGCACCGCTTCCCAGCGTGCCGACCGTTCCGGAGCTCCCCATGGCACCCATCGAGTGCGCGACGGAGCCGCCCACCGCCACGGCGAGCACGTACACCATCACGATCGAGCCGACGAGATGGGGGAGGTGGTCGGCCGCCTTCTCGAGCGACGCTCTGCCGAGGACGCCGCGCCACACGTGGGCGCCCCACCATAGCGTCGACACGCCGAACGCCGCCAGCCATGCGTCGTTCCAGGTGCCCGACAGCCACCCGGTCAGCATGCCCGCCATCGAGACGCCCATGACCACGTGCGAGAGGTCGGCATCGAGCGCGGTGGACCGCCGTGCGAGGGCGCCGGCGACGAGCCGCGCTGCGCAGTAGAGGGCGACGCCGAGCACGGCGGCGGTGAGCGCTCCAGTGACGGTCCCGTCACCCATGGGCCGGCTGGCCTCCGGAAGAGGCGCCCGGAGACGCCGAGCTCGGACGCCAGGCGTCCCCACCAGCGTGCGGACGGACGGAGGAGGCAAAGTCGAACGCGGAGGCGCGGCCCGGCGCACGGCGCAGCCGCGAGCTGTTCCACACGACGAAGCCCGACGACAGCGCCATCGCCGCTCCGGCGATGAGCGGGTCGAGCAGGCCGCACGCGGCGACCGGGATCGCGACGACGTTGTAGGCGAATGCCCAGACGAGGTTGGACCGGATGATCCGCAACGTCCTGCGTGCGAGACCGATCGCCGCCGGCACGACACGCAGGTCGTCGCGCATGATGATGAGGTCGGCCGCGTTGATCGCGACATCGGTGCCCGTTCCGACCGCGAGTCCGAGGTCGGCCGTCGCCAGCGCCGGCGCGTCGTTGATGCCGTCGCCGACCATCGCGACGGCGTGCCCTTCTGCCTGGAGGGAGCGGATCTTCGCGACCTTCTCGGGCGGCAACGCCTCCGCGATGACCTCGTCGATGCCGACGGCGGCACCCACCGCACGGACGGTCGGGCCATTGTCCCCCGAAAGCAGGATGCACCGCAGGCCCATCGCGCGGAGCTCCGCGACGGCCGGACGAGCGCTGGAACGCAGCGTGTCGGCGACCGCGATGGCTCCGAAGACCTCGCCGTCCGAGCGCACGACGACGGCGGTGCGGCCCAGTGCCTCCCACTCGGCACAGCGTGCTGCGACGCGCAGGGGGAGCGCGTGGTCGCTGTCTTCGGGAACGCCCAGCACGGCCCGGCCGACCGACACCTCGTGGCCGTCGACCGTGCCGGTGGCGCCCAGGCCCGGCACGGCGCGGAACGACGCGACGGCATCCAATTTCCCGAGCACCTCGGTGGCGGCGGTGGC
>JAJYYT010000305.1 GCA_021800645.1 Actinomycetes bacterium | reverse complement strand
CTTCTCGACACTCGGCCGCCCGAGGCGTATGCTCTGTCCGGGATGACGCCGGGTGGCCGGTCGCCGGCGAGAGGGCGGCGGGTCGTCGGGGAGAGGGGATGGGTCGGATGGGACCACGAGACGTGGAGCGTCGTGCGCGCTCCGTGACGAGATGGACGAGGCGACGTGCCTGGGGACGCGTCCCGTTCCTGCTGGGCGCGTGCGTAGTCGCGGTCGCCACGGTCGCGCTGGCCGCGCCGACGCCGGCGTTCGCCAACGCGGCGAACCCGACACCGACCACGACGGGCACCGAGGTGCACCATGCGACAGGGTCGGTCACCGTCGAGCTGCACGGGACCTGGTCGTGGACGGACCAGCTGTGCACAGGCCGCTATGGTGTCGGCTGGGCCGTGGACTGGTGGGGGATGAGCTCGAGCGCGACGCCGGATCCCTCCTTCTCGGTGCAGGCGACCGAGGTCGTCCCGACCGGGCCTTCGAGCGACCCGTGGTCGCAGAGCACGACGGTCGTCGGCACAGTGAGCCCGGTCGGCGCGATCGCGCTCGACGGGAGCCAGGGCGGCGCTCCGCCGCCGCCGACGGGCTCGCCCGCGCCGCCGCCACCGCCTGCGCCGACAGGCCCGGTCTCGCCGGCGACTTCACCGCCGCCGCCGCCACCACCGCCGCCTGCGCCGACAGGCCCGGTCTCGCCGGCGACTTCACCACCACCGCCGCCACCGCCACCGCCGCCTGCGCCGACAGGCCCGCTCTCGCCGTCGGCTTCACCACCACCACCACCTGCGCGGACAGGCCCGCTTCCGCCCGCGCCGGCGAGCCCGACACCGTCGGCATCGGCGTCGACGTCAGGTGCGTCCTTCACCTACTTCCACGTCGGCGCCGCCTACTCGGGCGAGGACACGACACTGTGCGCCTCCGTCGACGCGCAGGGGTACCCGGACGGGACGTGGACGGCCAGCGCGACCTACGCGAGCGCGACAGAGGTGCCGTCCGCGCTGTGCGTGAACCTCTACGACGAGCACGGCACCGCGGGGAGGTCGAGCGGGAACCCCGCGGACTTCAGCCCGGTCGAGGACCACGACAACTCGATCCAGACCAACAATTTCGACCCCGCCTCGCAGGCCGACTGCCTTCCGCGGACAAAGCTCGTCCAGACAGGGTCCGTGCAGACAGGCGGCCACGTGACGACGCCGTTCTGACGGGGGCTTCCTGAGCCGAGCCGGTTCACGTCTCGTTCGGAGACGTTCGGAGAAGAGACCCGGAGCTGCACACAGACCCGGAGCTGCACACAGAACCGGAGCTGCGCACAGAAGAGGAGCGAGTCACGCGGCGCGTCGGTACGCGCGGACGGCCAGGGGGACGAAGACCGCGACGATCCCGGCGAGCCACACCGCGCTCTCCCAGGCGTGCAAGGCGAGCGGCCCGCCGAGCGCGAGGCTCCGCATCTCGTCGATCACGATCGTGACCGGCTGGTTCTTGGCGAACGCCTGGAGCCAGCCGGGCATCTTCTGGACCGGCACGAAGGCAGAGCTGACGAAGGTGAGCGGAAAGAGCCAGACGAGGCCGAAGGAGCCGACCGACTCCTCGTCTTTGATCGCGAGCCCGACGTACGCGCTGACGGTACAGATCGTGACGCCGAAAGCCACCCCGAGCAGCATCATCACGATCGCCGGGACGGCACCCTGGTGGAATCGGAAGCCCACCGCGTAGCCGACCCCGAGGATGACCAGCAAGGTCACGACGATGCGAAGGGTGTCGGCCGTCAACCGCCCGAGCAGCACCGCCGAACGTGCCATCGGCATCGCCTTGAAGCGGTCGATGACCCCTCTCTGGAGCTGCCTCGCAAGTGAGATCGCCGTCGCGAACGACGCGAAGGCGGCCGACTGGGCGATGATCCCCGGCATGAGGAAGTCCACGTAGCCACCCGGCACCGACACGGGGATCGCGCCGGCGAAGACGTAGCGGAACAGCAGGACGAACATCACCGGCTGGATGACCGTGAAGAAGATGAACGCGGGGTTGCGGAGCCAGATCAGCAGCTCTCTGTGGAGCAGTGCGGCCGTGTCCGCCGCGCCGAGCCTCATCCGCCGGCCCGGTGGCGGGCTCGGGACGTCGAGCGCGACGAGGCGGGAGCCCACGGCCGTGGTCACGACGCCCTCCGTTCGCCCCTGCCCCTGCGGCCGACCCTGGTGCGCCGGTGCGCCGGTGCGCCGTCCCGGCTCGCGTCAGCGGCTTCGGCGCCGTGGCCGGTGAGCGACAGGAACACGTCGTCGAGCGACGGCCTCCGGATGGCGAGCCCCTCGGTGTGGATGCCCAACGCGTCGAGCCGCCGGACGGTCTCGACGAGCGCCCTGGAGCCGTCTGCCCCCACCCGCAGGCTCACGCGGTCGGTCTCCTCGTCGACGAGAGGCTCGGCGCTGGACAGGCCGCGCACCGCCTCCGCCGCGTCTGCGAGGCGGTCCCGCGTGACGACGAACTCGAGGACGTCCCCTCCGATCCGGCTCTTCAGCTCCTCGGAGGTGCCGGCTGCGATCACGGTGCCCTTGTCGATGACGACGATCTGGTCGGCCAGCGCGTCGGCCTCCTCCAGGTACTGGGTGGTGAGCAGCAGCGTCGTGCCGCTCGCGACCATCTCGCGGATGACCTGCCACATCGCCTGGCGGCTGCGCGGATCGAGCCCGGTGGTCGGCTCGTCGAGGAAGACCACCTGAGGGCGGGCGACCAGGCTGAGGGCGAGGTCCAGCCTTCGCTGCATGCCGCCGGAGTACCCCTTGGTCGGCCGGTCGGCGGCGTCGAGCAGGTCGAAGCGCTCGAGCAGCTCCTCTGCCCGGCGGCGGCGGGTCCGAGGGTCCAGGTGGTACAGGCGTCCCACGATGTCGAGGTTCTCCCGTCCGGTCAGCTCCTCTTGGATCGCAGTCGACTGGCCCGCGAGGCCGATGATCTCGCGCACCGCGGCCGGAGATCGAGCCACGTCCCGGCCCTCCACGAGCGCACGCCCGCGGTCGGGGCGGAGCAGCGTGGTCAGGATCTTGACCGCGGTCGTCTTGCCGGCGCCGTTCGGGCCGAGGACCCCGAGCACCTTGCCCTGCTCGACGACCAGGTCGATCCCGCGCAGCGCCTGGACCTCCCCGAAGGACTTGTGGACGTCCTCCACGTAGATCGCAGGCCCGTTCCACTCGCCCGCCCGCGGGTGCGCGCCGACGGCGGCGACCGTCGCGTCCGCGCTCGCCTGGATTGGCGTGCCCGCTGCGCTCGTCTCGAGTCTGGGGTCCACGGCCGGTCCTCTCCCTGGTCTTGCCCTCGTCGGGGCCTCTCCGTCATGACCTCGTCGGGGCCTCTCCGTCTTGGCCCCCTCCGGGCCTCTCCATCGTGACCTCGTCCGGGCCTCTCCGTCTTGGCCCCCTCCGGGCCTCTCGCTCTTGGCCTTCGGTCCGAGCCTTGGTGCAGCGGGAGGCAGCCTGGCGACGCGCGCTCCTCGCGCCTACGCGGCTGGCGCAAGGGAGCGCTCCGTCTGTGCGGGGTGCCGCCGCA
>JAJYYT010000304.1 GCA_021800645.1 Actinomycetes bacterium | reverse complement strand
ATCCGGAAGAGCGGCTGGCCAGCCCGCCCCCGGTGGCGACCGGCTGGGGAACGCGAGGGCGGGCTGGCCAGGGCGGGGCAGCCGGCAGCGGGGGGCGGAACCTTGACGGCCCGTGCCGATGCTGCCACCATGGAGGACGTGAACCGGACGACCGTGCGCGTGACCGTGACCTCGGAGCTCCTCCTTACCTGACGGCGAACGCCACATCGCGTTCGCCCGCAACCTCCTGTGCCGACCGGCCAGGGGGTTTTTTGTTGGCCCGGGCCCGGCGACAGCCGGGACCGGCGGGGAGCGGCAACCCGAGATCGGTCGCAGCGCCACGGCCGGCAGCCCGGCCGAGCCGGGCACGAGACAGGCACAGCAGACAGGGAGCCCACCATGACCAGCGAACACCCCGGCACCGGCGGGAGCGCACCCGGCCACCGCGTCGAGTACCCCTGCGACGTGTCCCCCATGCCCTTCGCCAAGTACCCGGCCCACCTTCCGCTCCAGCTCGCCGACCGCACGTGGCCGGACCGCACCTTCACGCGGGCGCCACGCTGGGCCAGCGTCGACCTGCGCGACGGCAACCAGGCGCTCGTCGACCCCATGGACCCCGAGCGCAAGCTGGCCCTGTTCGACACCCTCGTCGCCGTCGGGTTCAAGGAGATCGAGGTCGGCTTCCCCTCGGCGTCCCAGCCCGACCTCGACTTCCAGCGGCTCATCATCGACGAAGGCCGCATCCCCGACGACGTGACCATCCAGGTCCTCGTGCAGTGCCGCGAGGAGCTGATCGAGCGCACCTTCGAGTCGCTGCAAGGCGCTCCCCGGGCAATCGTGCACTTCTACAACTCGACGTCCGAGCTCCAGCGACGGGTCGTCTTCGGCCTCGACAAGCCAGGGATCGTGGACATCGCCGTCAACGCCGCCCGACTGTGCAAGAAGTTCGAGGCGGGTCTGACCGGCACCGAGGTGCGCTACGAGTACTCGCCGGAGAGCTTCACCGGGACCGAGCCCGAGTTCGCCGTCGAGATCTGCGAGGCGGTGATGGACGTCATCGAGCCCACGCCCGAGCGTCCCATGATCGTCAACCTGCCGGCCACCGTCGAGATGTACTCACCCAACGTCTACGCGGACGTCATCGAGTGGTTCGGACGAACGATCAAGCGACGCGACGCACTGGTCCTGAGCGTGCACCCCCACAACGACCGCGGCACGGCGGTCGCAGCAGCCGAGCTCGCCGTCCTGGCCGGCGCTGAACGAGTCGAGGGGACGCTGTTCGGCAACGGGGAACGGACCGGGAACGTCGACGTGGTGACGCTGGCCATGAACCTCTTCGCACAGGGCGTCGACCCCGCCCTCGACTTCTCCGACATCGAGCGGGTGCGGCGGGTGGCCGAGCACGCCACCCGCATGCCCGTGCACCCCCGCCACCCGTACGCCGGCGACCTCGTCTACACGGCGTTCTCCGGCTCGCACCAGGACGCCATCAACAAGGGCATGCGGGCCATCGGCGACGACTACGACGTCTGGGAAGTGCCGTACCTGCCCATCGACCCCAAGCACACCGGCCGGACCTACGAAGCGATCATCCAGGTCAACAGCCAGTCCGGCAAAGGCGGCGTGGCCTACCTGATGGACACCGAGCACGGCCTCGACCTTCCCCGCCAACTGCAAGTCGAGTTCTCCAAGGAGGTCCAGGCGGTCACCGAGGCCACCGGCACGGTGATCCGCCCCGGTGAGATGTGGGACGTCTTCGCCCGGACCTACCTACCCGAAGACGCCGAGGTCCGCCTGGTCGGCTCCGAGGTCACCACCGGTCGCAAGCGCACGACGATCACCGCCCAGTTGCTCGTCGACGGGGCACCGCGGACGGCGGTCGGCGAAGGGAACGGGCCGATCGACGCGTTGGTCGCTGCGCTCCGAGCCGAGCTCGGGGTCACCTTCGAGGTGCGCGACTACAGCGAGCACGCCCTCACCTCGGGGAGCGAAGCCTCTGCCGTCGCGTACGTCGAGGCCGAGGGACCGGACGGGGCGACCTGGTGGGGAGTGGGCATGGACTCGAGCATCCTCGACGCGTCGCTCCAGGCCGTCGTCAGCGCGGCGAACCGGGCCCGGCGCCGGACGTCGACCTGAACCTCGCTGCCGCTGCTGCCGCTGCTGCCCGCCGGCGTCGCCGGTGCGTGGGCGGGCACCGGGCCAACCCTGCTCAGCTGGCCGGTCCCCTCTGGACGATCCAGACGGTTGCCGGACGCGGGCCGAGGTCGGTGTCGAGCTCGATCTCGATCCCTTCGGCGGCGGGGCAAGCGGCGGTCTCCGTCGACACCGTGCGAGCGAGCACCTCACGGGCGATGGCGTCGAAGTGCGGGGCGAGGTCGTCCACCCCGCCGAGGGTGAGGTCGATGACGTCGGAGACGGCGAGCCCGCGCTGCTTGCGCAGCTCCTGCACGTGACGGACCACCTCACGGGCGAGCCCTCGGCGGCGGAGGTCGTCGTCGAGAGCGAGCTCGAGTGCGACCACCTCGCCGCCGTCACGCGAGACGGCAAAGCCCGGCTGGGCCCTGACCCGGAGCTCGACGTCGTCGGGACCGAGGTCGACCACGCCACCGGGCGCACCGTCGACCGGGACCCGATAGGTGCCTCCGGCGGCCAGAGCGTCGGCGACGGCAGCACCGTCCACAGCCGACAGCGCGGCACGCAGACCCTGGACCGCCTTGCCGAGCTTGGGCCCGAGCACCTTGAAGTTGGGGACGACCTCGTAGCGGAGGACCGCTCCGAGCTCCGGGGCCAGGTCGACGACGTCGACGTTGAGCTCGTCCTCGACGACGCCGACCGGGAGGGCGGGACTGCCGCCGGGTAGGTGGACGAGTGCTCGGGCCAGTGGCTGGCGGACCTTCACCCCGGCCTCCGAGCGGGCCGCCCGACCGAGGGACACGAGCCGCCGAGCCAGGGCCATGGAGCGCTCGAGCTCGACGTCTTGTGCCGAGTCGTCGGGACGGGGCCAGTCGACGAGGTGGACCGACGCCTCCTCGTCGGCGTCGGCCAGCGCCCGCCAGACGTAGTCGGCGACGAACGGGCAGAAGGGGGCGAACAGGGTGGCCAGCGTGGTGAGCGCCTCGTGGAGCGTCGCCTGGGCAGCGAGTGCGTCAGCAGGCGGTGCGTCGGGGTCGGTCCGCCAGAAGCGCCGACGTGACCGCCGCACGTACCAATTGGACAGGTCGTCGACGAAGGTGACGAGTGCCGCAGCCGCCGGCGTCGGCTCGTAGCCGTCGAGGGCCTCGGTCACCTCGGCGACGGTGGCAGCAAGGCGCGAGCGGAGCCACCGGTCGAGCGCCGGGCGAGCCGCCGCCTCGGGCACCTCGGGATCGGCGGGGTCGAAAGCGTTGAGCGAGGCGTAGGTGGTGAAGAACGAGAAGGTGTTCCAGAAGGTGAGGAGCGTGTCGCGCAGTGAGGCGTCGATGGCCCCGAAGCTCACCCGGGTCGGCGTCCACGGCGAGCCCTGCGAGAACATCCACCACCGCAGCGGGTCGGCCCCGCGGCTGTCGAGGATGTCCCAGGGGTCGATGACGT
>JAJYYT010000303.1 GCA_021800645.1 Actinomycetes bacterium | reverse complement strand
AGCGCGCCGACCACAGCCACGGCATGGCGCGCACCGAGATCGAGTGCGCCCGCTGCGGCGGCCATCTCGGGCACGTCTTCCCCGACGGTCCCACCGAGACCGGCCGCCGCTACTGCGTGAATTCCCTGGCGATCGAGTTCGACCCTGCCGGCGGCTGATCCCCGGGCACCCTGGCGTCCCGACCCCGCGATCCACCCACGCGCGAGTCACGCGAGCCCTGCCTCCAGGAGGTCGAAGGCCGCGGCGAGCCGGGCAGCCTCCTCGGGCTCGCCTGCCCGGCTCAGGGCTTGCTCGGCTCGTGCGAGCGCGTCGCAGAGGCCGAACACGTCGTGCTTCGAGTAGAAGACCCGGGCGGGGATCCGGAGCGGGGCCGCTGGGACCAGGAGGCGACCAGGCCTCCGGCCACCGTCACCGCCGTCGGCAGCGGCAGTGGCCAGGGCGTGGGGAGCACCAGGACCGGAAGCCAGACCACCGGTCATACGTCCGCGGACGCGATGCTCGAGGAAGCCTCGGCCGGCTCGAGCCGCTCTTGCCGGTGGACCTCGGCCGTCGCGTACCGCAGGCTCGGGCCCACGTCGTCGGCGACGATCTCGACCTTGGTCCGCCGCTCGCCGAGGTCGGTCTCCCAGCTGCGCTGCTCGAGCCGACCGGTCACCATCACGCGCATGCCCTTCGCGAGGCTCATCGCAGCGTGCTCGGCCAGGTCCCGCCAGCAGACCACGTCGAAGAAGGACGTCGACTCCTCCCATTCGTGGGTCTCGCGGTCCTGCCACCTGCGGTTGACCGCGATGCCCAGGACGACGCTCGCCTGCCCGTCCCTCGTGTAGCGGATCTCTGGGTCCCGGGTCAGGTTTCCGGTGACCGTGGTATGCGTGCTCATCTGACGCTCCTTGCTTCGAGGAGCCGGACGGTCGTCCGGCTCCAGCAAGGGTGCGCCCGGCGCTTTGCTAGCGGGTTTGCTGCCGACTTCGCCGGCTGTGCCGCTCGCGCGCCTCGTGACCCTGAGCACACGGGCCGGACGACGCTTGCCACCCGTGGCGGCGTCCACGAGCATCGAGGCATGGCACATCGAGGCACGACGCATCGAGGCACGCGCCAGACGCTCCTCCGAGACCTCGTCTCGGCGGCCGACCGGTTCCAGCGACGACACCGGCCGCTCGCGTTCCCGTTGGCCGTGGCGCGAAAGATGGGCGACGACGAGGGAGCCAGCCTCGCCGCGCTCATCGCGCACTACGGCTTCCTGTCGATGTTCCCCCTCATCCTCTTCTTCTCTGCGATCCTCGGGTTCGTCTTCGGGTCCGACCCTGCATTCAAGGCGCAGGTGATCCGAACGATCGCACGCTCATTCCCCTCCCTCTCCGGCTTCATCGGCACCCACACCCAGGGCAACGGCCTGGCGCTCGGCGTCGGCGCGCTCATCGCGTGGTGGGCGGGCTTGAAGGTGACGAGGGCGACCGAACGAGCCTTGGACAGCGTCTGGAACGTCCCGGCGTCCGAACGTCCGAACCTGTGGCGGTCACGGCTGCGTGGAATGGCCATGCTGGGGATCCTCGGGATCGTCTTCCTCGTCTCCACCGCCTTGGCCGGCGTTCAACAGATCGGAGGGGTGCTCGATGCGTCGACCGCCGTGCTGGGCGTGGCGGGGCCTCTCGCGCTCAACTTCGGGCTCTACCTCGTCGCCTTCCAGGTCCTCACGAACCGGCACGTGTCCTGGCGCGCCGTCGTGCCCGGCGCGGCCGCGGGAGCGGTCGGCTGGACCATCCTCCAGAGCCTCGGCGCCCTCTACGTCCGCCACGTGGTCGCGCACGCCTCGCAGCTCTACGGCACGCTGGACTCCGTGATCGGGCTGCTCGCCTGGCTCTATCTGGGCGCGATCCTCACCTTGGCTGCAGCGGAGGCCAACGTCGTCCTCGCCGATCACCTGTGGCCACGCAGCCTGCGCGGCGGCGCCGAGACCGACGCCGACCGGCGTGCTCTCGTCATGATCGCGCGTGCACACGAACGCGTGGCCGGAGAAGTCATCTCCGTGAGCTTCGACGGCGATCCGGCCACGGCACACCCCGAGGGCTCCCAACGGGCCCGCCCGGCCACGGCACCCTCCGAGCATCACGAGGCGAGCGACCTGATCGCCCACCTGCGCGCCTTCGACCGGTGCCGCTGGGACTACGAGCGCAGCGAGGACCCGGCGAGCCGACGACGCTTCCGCAGCCGCATGCGCACCGAGGCAGAGAGCTTGGCGCACGACCTCGCGCGCATGGCCGCCGAGGAGCCGATCCTCGCGAAGGCGCTCGGCGAAGTGCTGGGCTGAGCGCTTCTCGGAGACGAGCCCTCGCAGCCGGAGCTCCCCTTCGGACGCCGAATGGGGCCCCTTCACGGACCGGCGCTTCATGGACCGGCGCTTCATGGACCGGCGCGCCTGACGGCGGTACCGTCGTCGCCGGCATGCAGGTGTCTCCTCCGGCGCAGACGTGGTGGTGCAGGCGCGCGTTCCTGGCGCGAGCCGGTCGGGCGATCCCCTGATGGAACCGCGTCGACGAGAGCGCCTGGCGGACCGCCACCGGGACCTCGCGGCGGCCCTCCTCGGCACCGTCGCTGTGGCACTGCCGGTCTACCTCGTCGGAACCATGGCCATCGAGGTTCGCCACGCGCTCCACTTCGGCGCTGCGGACCTCGGCTTGGCCGTCGGGGGCTACTACCTCGGCGCCGCGTTGAGCTCGGTGCCAGGAAGCTGGCTCGCCGAGGCAGTGGGCGGCGCTCGGGTGATGCGCGCGATCCTGATCTCGAGCGGCGTCATCCAGCTCGCGATCGCCTCGTTCGCCTCGTCGTGGGCGCTTCTCAGCGCCTTCCTGTTGCTCGCAGGCGCGCTGAGCGGGGTCATGAACCCGGGGACCAACCTGTTCCTCGCCCGCCGCAGCGCTGTGGAGCATCAAGGGCTCGCCTTCGGCCTCAAGCAGTCCGCCGTGCCGTTCGGCTCGCTTCTCGGAGGGCTCGCGGTCCCGGCGGTCGCCCTGAGCGTGGGGTGGCGATGGGCGTTCTTCCTCGGTGCGACCGTGGCGTTCGGCGCGGCCTGGGCGATCCCGGCCTCGCGCACGTCGCTCGCGGAACGGCGCCGCAGACACCGTGAGCAGCCCCGCGCCGAGGTTCGCACCGGCCCTTTGGTCGTGCTCGCGCTCGGGCTCGGGATGGGGATGGTGGCGTCGAGCGGGTGTCTCGCGTTCCTCGTCAGCTCCGCCGTGCACATCGGCTACGAGAAGGGGACGGCTGGGTTGCTCGTGGCGCTGGCGAGCGTGGCAGCGGTCGCCTCGCGCATCGTGAACGGGATCCAAGCCGACCGGCGCGGCCGGCGCCACTTCGCCGTGATCTCGATGATGCTCGGGGCCGGGGTCGCCGGCTACGCCGCGCTCGCGGCGAGCTCCGCGCTCGGCGACAAGTCGCTGCTCGCCGCGGGCGCGATCGTGGCGCTCGGAGCGGGCTGGGGGTGGAACGGGTTGTTCAACTTCGCCGTCGTCCGCTCGCACCCGGACTCCCCGGCGGTCGCGACGGGCGTCACCCAGGTGGGC
>JAJYYT010000302.1 GCA_021800645.1 Actinomycetes bacterium | reverse complement strand
AGCCGCATCCGGTCGTCGTGGGTGTCGACGGATCGCCGGGCGGGCGCCACGCGCTGCGCTTCGCCGCTCGGGAGGCTCGACTTCGCGCCACCGGCCTCGTCGTGGTGGCCGCCTACCATCCGAGCGACCGGGTCGAGCTGGAGGATCGGGCGGGCGCCCACGAGCCACCGGGACAGGGCTCCCAGCCGGCGCGGACGAGGGCGGGGATCGAGCAGATGATCGCCGAGGAGCCGGACGCAGCCACCGTCGACGCGGACCTGGTGGTCGAGCCCGGGCACCCGGCCAACGTGCTGCTGGACACGGTGCGGCGGATCGACGGGTCGCTGCTCGTAGTGGGCTCCCGGGGCCTGGGCGGCTTTGCGGGGCTCCTGCTCGGCTCCGTCGGGGAAGCCGTCTCGCGGCATCCGCCGTGCCCGGTGGCTGTCGTCCGACCCTAGCCGGACGCCGCTGCAGCCCTCGTCGACCTCGACCTACGCTGCGAACCGACGCTACGGGCCGGTCCACGCCCACCAAGGTGATCAAGACGATCAGGGACCAGCAGCTCCCGGCGGACCGATCATCGATGCCGGCGATGGAGCGACCGCATCGAAGGAGGAGAAAGACGGCGTGAGCGAGACCCTGACCGAGGCGCTGCACCGTCTCGGCCGGGCCGGCTACGCCCGCAGGTTCGAACCGGCCGGCGATGCGCTGCGGTGCGCGTCGTGCGAGGTCAGCTTCCCGCCCGAGGAGCTCGTCGTAGAGGAGGTCGTCGAGGTCGCGAACGAAGGCACCGCTACGCGGTCGACGCTGTACGCACTGCGGTGCACCGACTGCGGCGCGAGGGGCACGTGGATCCTTACCGACGCGGGACCGGCGGACGTCGCCCTGCTCCAGCGCTTGGGAGGCAGCGGGGCCCTGGGCAGCGTTCCAGGGGCGTCGGGCTCGTCGGACGGCACCAGCTGAACGCTCGGTGGGCAGCGGCCGGAACGACACGACGGCCGCGGGAGCGTAGGACAGGGACCTTCGGCCCTCCAGGTTGTGACCTTCGGCGGGATGGTTCGCGATGCCGGCGGCGTTGAACAGTGCAGAGAACAACGAACAGGACAGGAGGTCCGCCATGTTGATGAGGTTCGATCCCTTCCGCGAGCTCGACGAGCTCACCGACCGGCTGCGTGACGACGGTAGGCGCTTGCGCTCTATGCCGTTGGACGCCTATCGCATAGGGGACGTCTTCCACGTGGATCTCGACCTTCCGGGCGTGAGGCCCGAGTCGATCGAGGTCACTGTCGAGAAGAACGTCTTGAGCGTGAAGGCCGAGCGCCACTGGAAGACCGAGGCCGTGGAGACGGTGGTCTGCGAGCGCCCCACCGGGACGTTCAGCCGGGAGCTGTTCCTGGCAGACAGCCTCGATCCCGAGAAGATCTCCGCCTCCTACGACAACGGCGTGCTGCGCTTGACGATCCCGGTCGCCGAGCAGGCCAAGAGCCGCCGCATCGAGGTGAAGGCAGCCGAGGAGAAGGCGGCCATCACGACGGCGAGCGCCGCATAGTCCGAGCGCGCGCACGGTGCACGGGCCGTCCACCGCGCCCGGCGGGCGGCCCGACTCGCTGATCTTCCGCTGAGGCGATGATCCGGCGGCCCGCGCCGAGGCGCTGGCGACCGCAAGCGTCGCGGCGCCTGCGGGGGTCCAGTGAGGGGCGTGAGCTGCACCATCGGGGAGACCACGAGCAAAGGAGCAACCTGATGCCGAGATATGCATGGCGCTACGGGCCCAACTGGGGCTACTACCACAGCGAGGCCGAGGTCGACCGGGACAAGGTCCACGACGCCGCAAAGGCGTTGCTCTCGAAGGCCACCAAGGGCGACGCGTGGACCGATCCGCACGGGACGAAGCACATCCCAGTCCTCGCCGACGGCGCCATCGTCGGCAGCCTCTGGGAGGATGTCGCCCTGAGCGATCTCGAGCTCGCCACCTATTGGGCCGCGCCGTTCGGGGTGAAGGCTGAGCTCTCCCACAGCGGGAAGGTGGTCGGCTCGGTCTGGATCGACGTCTGACCCACGTCGCAGAGCGACGCCCACATGGAGAACGGGGCGAGCGTCGACACGACGCGTACGATGGGGAGCGTCCCGCCAGCCCGGAGGAGGGATCGTGGCCACCCCAGAGCAGCCGCCCGTCCCCGGCCGCAACGCGCCGGCGGCGAGCCTCCCCGTCGTCCTCTACGCCTGCGTCCACAACTCCGGCCGGTCCGTCGCGGCCAGGGTGCTCACCGAGCACTACGCAGCGCGCCGCGTCGAGGTCCGCTCCGCGGGCTCGGATCCCCGCACATCGGTCGACCCCGTGGTTGCGACGGTGCTCGCCGAGCGAGGCTTGTCGGCCGACGCGGAGATGCCGACGCTGCTCACGAGCGGCATCGTGGAGGAAGCCGACGTAGTGGTCACCATGGGCTGCGGAGAGACTTGCCCCGTGTTCCCGGGAAGACGCTACCTCGACTGGGATGTCGACGACCCTGCCGGAAAGGATCGCCGGACCGTCGAACGGATCGTCTGCGACATCGACGGCCGGGTCCGCGACCTACTGGCCGAGCTCGGCGTGGCAGTCCCGCCCGAAGGGTGACCGGCCGAATCGGTCGGGCGGGGCACAGGCCGCCTTCGACGACCGCGTGGTCCCTTACCTGGTCGGTCTCACCCCGCCGGTGGCAGGGGTGGGGCTGACCGAGGACCAGGCCCGTGACCAGGGCCTCACTTCGGCATCAGTGCGTGCTGGAGCGCCTGGGAGAGGCCGGGGAACACCGACAGGGTGCCGGCCGCCTGGGCGAGCGTGAGATTGGTAGGCCCCGGCGCGCACGTCCCCGATGGCGTAGATATGGTCCACGTTGGTCCGCAACGTGGGGTCAGTGGGGATCCCGTGGCGGTCGTACCCTCGTGGACCTGTCCTCTTCGACGCTACGCCGACGCCCGTCACCGTGGAAGGGGCCATGGACCCTGTCCGGACGGTGCCGGGCAGCGGAGACTCGACGTGCCGACGTGAGCAAGGGCGGGCGTCGGGTTCCGCGGCCTCTACCCGAGCACGGGCGACGAGCACGCAGCAACGGCAGATGGGAGGGACCGGCCATGACCGATCGGATCGTGATCCTCGGGGGCGGCACGGGGGGAACCCTCCTCGCCAACCGGCTTCGACGCGCCTACGGGCGGCGCGAGGCGGGGATCGCCGTGGTCGACCGCGACGACCGCCACATCTATCAGCCAGGCCAGGTCCCCGTCGCCTTCGGCATCAGCCAGCCCAAGGACATCGTCCGGTCCCGCCGACGCCAGTTGCGCGCCGGTGTCGACTTCCACGAGACGGAGATCGACCACGTCGACCTCGAGGCGAACCAGGTGCACCTGGCCGGCGACGACGTCCTCGACTACGACGTGCTTGTGGTCGCGACCGGAGCGAGGATCGCCCCCGAGGCCACGCCCGGCCTCACCGGGCCCGGATGGATGGACAAGGTCCTGACCTTCTACGACCTGGAGGGCGCCGCCGCCGTGTCGGCGGCCCTCGAGCGCTTCGACGAGGGACGCCTGGTGGTCGGCGTCGTCGACATGCCGATCA
>JAJYYT010000011.1 GCA_021800645.1 Actinomycetes bacterium | reverse complement strand
CGGGGTAGCCCGTGAGGTACAGCAATCCGCCGAACGCGATGCCGAGGCGGTCGAGCCCCGGCCGTGTGGCGTATGGTCCCGTCTGGCCGAAGACGCTGATCCGCACGTACACGAGGTGATCACCGAGGTCGCCGGGGCCGAGCCTCCAGCGCTCCATCGTCCCGGCGCGGAAGTTCTCGCAGACGACATCGCAAAGTCGTGCGAGCCGGCGGAAGATCGACTGACCCTCGGGCTGGCGAAGGTCGCACGTCACGCTCTTGCGGCCTCGCCCCTCGACTGCCCACCACAGGGAGTACCCCGGTCCATCACCCTGCGAGACGTCCGCTCTGTCTCCGGCAGTGTGCCCGCCATCTCCTCCGGTGGCGCCCGATCCGGACGCGAACGGGCCGATCGTGCGCATGAAGTCTCCGCTCCCCGGCACTTCGATCTTGATCACCTCTGCGCCGAGCTCACCGAGCAGGCCCGCGCAGAACGGCGCCGAGATCCGCGTGCCGACGTCGAGCACCCTAATGCCCTCGAGCGGGAGTGGCACTTACGAACCCGGGGGGACGTCACCCCGATCGCGCTGGGCAAGCACCTCGCGCATCGACCCGGCCCGCTGGCGGACGGCAAGGGCCTTCAGCGCCGTGTCGGTGTTGTGCATCCAGTGGTGGACCATGAAGTGGTATTGCCAGGACGCCTGCTGGCCCATCAGCTCCGCGGCGTGGTTGATGGAGTCCTTCACGACCTGTGCCGTGACCGGAGGCACCAGCGCCACCCGCTCGGCGAGCTCCGCGGTGCGCTCCATGAGCTCGTCCCGAGGCACGACGCGGTTGACCAGCCCGAGCCGCCACGCCTCGTCGGCATCTATCGTGTCACCGGTCCAAAGAAATTCCTTTGCCTTGCGAATCCCGAGCTCCCACGGCTCGACGAGCAGCTCGACCCCTGCGCCGGTCATCTTCAGCACAGGATTGGAGAACCGGGCGTCGTCCGCAGCCACGATCAGGTCGCACATGCAAGCCAGCATGAGACCGGCCGCGACACAGCTCCCCTGGACCGCTGCGATCGTCGGCTTGCGGAAGTCGTGGATCTTGCGGCACCGGTCGTAGTACATGACGCGTTCGTGGCGGAACTTTCCCTCCGGCGTAGCCCGCATCGCTCGCCAGTGGTCGACCTCCGCGTCCCCCACAAGAGCCTTGAGGTCGTGGCCCGAGGAGAAGTGACGTCCCGCGCCCGCGAGCACGACCACCCGCACGGCGTCGTCGTCGTCGGCTCGGTCGAATGCGGCATCCAGCCCGTCGATGAGCGCGGTGTCCTGGGCGTTGGCCACCTGCGGTCGGTTCATCGTGACCGTCGCCACCGGCCCGCGTACCTCGTAGAGCACGACGCCGTTCGCGTGATCGTCTGGCATCTCTCTCCCTCCCGACGTCATTCCCCGCTCGTCGCACCCTTGCGGACCGAGGGCTCCAGGGGGAGTCCCAGCACCCGCTCGCCGATGACGTTGCGCTGGATCTCGTTGGTCCCGGCAAAGATCGACGACGCCTGGTAGTAGAGCCAACTTCGCTGCCACGCACCGTCTCCAGGATTATGGCCCGAGCCGCGCCACAACGGTGCCGCGTCGCCGAGCAGCTCCATGGCGGTCGCGTGCAGGCGCTTCGACATCTCGCTCCAGTACAGCTTGAGGGCGCTCCCCTCGGGCCCGGGATCCTCGCCTCGCTCGAGCCTCGAGAGACCCCGCCAGTTGTGCAGCTCGAACAGCTTCACCTCGGTGAACGCCTGGGCGAGGCCCCGCCTCGCCCGCCACCGTGTGAACGATCCGTTGGCCAGCCCGAGCCGTAGGAGCTCCTCGAGCAGCTGCATGTGGATCACGAGCTGGCGCGGGCTCGTCCCACGCTCGTGCGACAGGGTGGACGTCGCGACCGCCCACCCGCGACCCTCCTCGCCTATGAGGCAGTCGTCGGGCACCTGGACGTCGGAGAAGAGCACCTCGTCGAACTCGGCGTCGCCGGTCATCTGGCGCAGCGGGCGGACCTCCACGCCCGGTGCGTGCATGTCCACGGCGAAATACGAGATCCCGCCGTGGCCCGGCCCGCCGGTCCTGGCGAGGCAAACGCCCCAGTCCGCGAACTGGGCGTAGGAGGTCCAGACCTTTTCCCCATCGAGGACCCACCCGCCGGCCCGGACTCGCGCTGCCCGGGTGCTGATCGCCCCGAGGTCGCTGCCAGCGCCCGGCTCACTGAAGAGCTGGCACCAGTGGTCCTCGGCGGTGAGGATCCGCCGGAGCCACCGGGCCTTCTGCGCCTCGGTACCGTGCGCCAAGAGGGTAGGCCCTGCGAGGTTGATCCCGATCCTGCCGATCAGCTCCGGGGCGTGCGCCCGAGCCAATTCCACCTGGGTGATGAAGTGCTCGGTCGGGCCGAGACCCCGCCCGCCGTACCCCTCGGGCCAGCTCACTCCGATCCAGCCCCCCTCCGCGAGCCTACGCTGCCACCCCCGAAGGAAGCGGACCTCTTCGGCGAGGTCGTCGAAGCGCGGAGGCAGCCCGTGCCCGTGCTCCCACGGGAGGTTCTCCCGGAGCCATGCTACGAATGCCGACCGGAACGCCTCCTGGTCGTCGCCGAGCGACAAGTTCACGTCGAGCGCCCCTCCATGCAGACAGTGTAATCATCCTACTAAAATACCCAGGCGATGGACTTCGAGCTGTCCGACGACCAGCAATCGCTCCAGAAGGCCGCCGCCGATCTGCTCGGCGCCCTCTCCTCGCCTCCGCGGGTACGTGCCGCGATGAGCAACGACGGAGGCCTCGACCGCGAGCTGTGGGAGGCCATGGCCGAACAGGGGTGGATGGGGATCGAAGCCGAAGAGAGGCGGGGCGGGCTCGGCCTCGGGGCGGTGGACGCGGCCGTGCTGTGCGAGCAGCTCGGCCGCCACGCCGCTCCGGTTCCCTACGTGCCACTTCTCGTGGCCCGCCGCGCACTCGCCGACGCGGCCGAAACAGGCTCGACCCTGGCGGAACACTGGGCGGGCGTCCTCGCCGACGGGCGAGGCATAGCCTGCACCGCCTGGGCCGCGGAGCCCGCCGGCATCCTGGCGGCACGCGGGGCCGCAGGGTGGTCGCTCACCGGCAGCCCGGGCCCGGTGGACGCCGCTCCCGACGCCGATGTCTGCGTAGTCGCCGCCACGGTCGCCGAGGGCCCCGCCGCGGGGCGGCGGGCTGTCTTCGCCGTGCCGATGGACGAGGCCCTCCGACCGCGCCCTGAGCCCTCGATGGACCGCACCCGGTCCCTCGGCTGGCTCACCTTCGACCGCACCCCGGCAGAGAGGATCGGCGACTCCCACAATGCCGACCTCCTCCTGGATCGAGGAGCGACCCTGGTGTCCGCCCAGCTGCTCGGCGGCGCGGACCGCGTCCTCGAGATGGCGGTCGAGTACGCGAAGGTGCGGACGCAGTTCGGGCGCCCTATCGGAAGCTTCCAGGCGGTGAAGCATCGCTGCGCCGACATGCTCGTCGACGTGGAGGGGATGCGATCGGCGGCCTATTACGCCGCGTGGTGCGTGGGCGAGGCGATACCGGACGCCTCGCTCGCCGCCTCCTCCGCCAAGGTCTGGTGCTCGGAAGCGAGCCGCCGGGTGTGCGCCTCGGGACTCCAGGTGCACGGTGGCATCGGCTTCACCTGGGACCACGACCTCCACATCTACATGAAACGGTCCCAGCTGGACGAGTGGAGCTACGGCACCGCGGCCTACCACCTCGACCGCGTGGCGGCCATGCTTCGCGCGCGCATCGAAGCGGGCGATCCGGTTCTGTGAGCGTCTGGTGACGCAGAGCGCCGCCGCATCCCGGTCGCGGCTGCGGCCCACCCTCGAGCACACCCGGCGACGCCACTACCTGCGACCCGGCGGCCCCTGGCGCGTGGGCACCCTCGATGATGTGCTCTCGGCGCCGCGGGCCGCACGCCAGTGGATCCACGACGCGGGCATGCGCCTCGAGGGTGCGGGGCTCGAAGCAGCCGTCGCCGACCTCGCGGGGAGGCTGCGCCGGGCGGGGGTGCGGCGCGGCGACGCGGTAGCGTGGCAGCTGCCCAACGGTGCCGCCGCGATGCTCCTCTACCGTGCGTGCTGGCGTCTCGGTGCGGTGGCCGTGCCGGTCCACACGGCGGCGCCTGAGCGCGAGGTCGTGGCGTCGCTCGCCCAGGTTCCGTCGCGCCTCTTGTTCGCGGCGCACCGGGTGGCAGCGGCGGTCCTGCCTGGCGCGCGCGTCGTCGAAGACCTCCGGTCACTCACGGAGGCTCTCGACCCCGCCGAGCCGGTCCGACCGCCGTCGAGCGCCCAGCCGAGCGACCTGGCCGCGGTCGTGTTCACCTCGGGGTCGACGGGACGCCCCAAGGCGGTGCTGCACACCCAGCGAGCGCTCGCCTGGAAGGCGACCGTGATGACCGCCGCCCACGGGCTGCGCGATGACGACGTCGTGCTCATGCCGGCGCCCATGGCGCACATCTCCGGCCTCCTGAACGGCATCGTTCTTCCGGCCGCCGCCGGGATGGGCTCGGTGCCGATGGCCCGCTGGGACCCCGACCGCGCCATCGACATGATCGAAGCGGAGCAGGTGACGTTCATGATCGGCCCACCGACGTTCTTCGTCACCCTCATCGAGGCCGCCGGGTTCGAACCCGAGCGCGCGGAGTCGCTGCGCCTCGTGTCGTGCGGGGGTGCCACTGTGACGCCGTCATTCGTCCAGATGGCGGAGCAGCAGCTCGGCTGCGTGGTAAAGCGCACCTACGGCTCGACCGAGGCGCCGACCGTCACCACCTCGTTCGCCGGCGACGACCCCGAGCGAGCGGTGTCGACGGACGGGCGCGCCGTCGGGGAAGTCGAGCTGCGGGTGAGCGACCCCGGGACCGGCCGGATCCTCGACTCGGGGCATACCGGCGAGCTGTGGGTGCGGGGACCGGAGCTGTTCGTCGGCTACGCGGACCCGGCCGACAATCGTCCGAGGATCGCCAAGGGCGGCTGGTTCCGCACCTCGGACCTCGGCGTCGTCGACGACGGATGGCTTCGCATCGTCGGCCGCGTCAGCGACGTCATCATCCGGGGTGGGGAGAACATCTCGGCCTCCGAGGTCGAGTCCGCACTCGAAGCACATCCCTGGGTCCACCACGCCGCGGCGGCACCGTACGCCGACACGGTGATGGGCGAGCGCGTCGGGGCGGTAGTCGTCGCCCGTGACGACTTCGACCTGGAGGAGTGCCGTCGGTGGTTCGCCGAGCGCGGCATCGCGAAGTACAAGACGCCCGAGCGCATCGTGCACGTGCCGTCCCTCCCGACCATGGCGTCGGGCAAGGTTGATCGCATGGCATGCCGCGACCTCGTGGCCCCTGATCAAGGACCGGTTCGCTGATGGACCTCTCGTTCAACGAGGCGGAGCAGGCGTTCGCCCTCGAGGTACGCCGATGGCTGGCGGCGAACCTGGAGAACCCGGGGGAGTTCGAAGACCTCGACGCAGAGATCGAGTGGGGTCGATCGTGGCAGGCACGCCTGGCCGAGACACGATGGGTCGGCATCGGCTGGCCGCGCGAGTACGGGGGGCGTGGTGCGGGTCCGGTCGAGGTCGCCATCTACAACGCCGAGTACGCCCGCGCCGGCGCGCCGCAGCCCGTGAACCGCGTCGGGCTCAACTTGGCGGGTCCGACGCTGCTCGCCCACGGCACGGACGAGCAGCGAGCCCGGTGGCTCCCCGCGATCCTGAGCGCCTCCGAGCTGTGGTGCCAGCTGTTCAGCGAGCCCCGAGCCGGGTCGGACCTGGCCGCGCTCGGCACGCGGGCGGTACGGGTCGGGGACGGTTGGCTGCTCACAGGACAGAAGGTCTGGAACTCTTACGCCCAGTTCTCGCGGTGGGGGCTCTGCCTCGCCCGCACCGATCCCGATGCGCCACGCCACGCCGGCCTCACGCTCTTCGCAGTCGACATGACGGCGCCGGGGGTCCAGGTTCGCCCGCTCGTCCAGATCACCGGGGACCCCGAGTTCAACGAGGTCGTCCTCACCGACGTGTTCGTCCCCGACGAGGCGGTCATCGGCGGTGTGGGGCGGGGATGGTCCGTGGCGGCGACGACTCTCGCTCACGAACGCGGCACGGCCTTCCCCTTCAAGGAAGAGGTCGTCCACGAGATCTACCTGACTCGCCTCTTGCGGGAGGGGCTCGTGACCGGCGCGCTCGACGACCCGGCGGTCGCGGCACGCCTGGCTGCCTGCGCCGTGCGCATCCAGGTCCTACGATCGCACAACTGGCGCACCCTGTCGCGGCTCGCGAGGGGCTTCGAGCCTGGGCCGGAGTCGAGCGTGACGAAACTGGCGTGGACCGACCTCACCCAGGAGCTCTCCGAGGCGGCGCTCGACGTCATCGGCGCTGATGCCCTCGTCGCCGGCCGTTGGACCCGTCAGTGGTTGTGGAGCAAGGCCGCGAGCATCGCCGGCGGCACGTCGGAGATCCAGCGCTCGATCATCGGAGACCGGATCCTCGGCCTGCCGCGTGTAGAACACGAGCGGAGATGACCGACCGATCGATGGACCGATGAGCGACCGATCGATGCCGGACCCATGACCGACGCACGCGAGGGCATCCTCGGCTATGGCACCTACATCCCGCGCCACCGGCTCGAACGCGCCGCGATCGCCGAAGCCCTCGGGGTGCGCGGCGGGAGAGGGAAGCGGACGGTGGCCGGGTTCGACGAAGACACGACCTCCATGGCGGTCGAGGCCGGTCGGGCGGCCCTGCGGAACGTGGTCCCCGCCGTCGAGACCCTGTGGTTCTCCACCGTGGAACCGCCGTACACGGATCGGACGAACGCGACGGCGGTGCACGCGGCCCTCGACCTGCCGAAGTCGGTCACCGTGGCGGACCGCAATGGCTCCGTCCGATCCGGCGCTGTCGCGCTGGCGGACGCGCTGCAGGTAGCCGGCCGAAGGACGATCCTCACCATCGCGTCCGACATCCGAACTGGGCTCCCCGGCTCGGGTGACGAGACTTCGGGCGGCGACGCCGCGTGCGCGTTCGTGACGGGACCCGCGACGGCTGACCAGCCCGTCCTCGCCGAGTTGCTTGCTTCTGCATCTGTGACCGACGAGGTGCTGGACCGGTGGCGGGTGCCCGGCGAGTCGGCGTCACGGGTCTGGGAGGAACGGTTCGCGAAGTTTGCCTACGAGCCGCTCATCGGCGCGGCGTTCTCGGACGCGCTGACGCGCGCCGAGCTCGAGCCCGAGGATATCGACCACCTGGTGGTGACCGGCACCCAACCGCGCGCTGCATCCGCGTTCATCGCCAGCTCTGGCGTTGCGACGACAGCGGTCGCAGACCGCTTCGAGGACGAGGTCGGGTTTGCGGGCGTGGCACACCTCGGCCTCGTGCTGGCGGACGCTCTCGACCGGGCGGAGGGCGGAGCGGTCGTGGTTGCTGTCTCGGTGAGCGACGGCGTAGACGTCATCGCCCTTCGGACCACCGATGCCCTGCCACGCACCCGCGGGCGTCGCCGCAGCGTCCGCTCGATGCTCGACGGCGCCCGGACCGTCTCCTACCCCGCATTCCTCACCTGGCGGGGCCAGCTACGAAGGGAGCCCCCACGTCGCCCTGATCCTGCTCGACCCGCAGCGCCGCCCGCACTGCGCGCCGAGCGATGGAAGTTCGCGCTCGTCGGGAGCCGGTGCACGGCCCCGCTCGACGACGGGAGCGAGTGCGGCACCCGCCACCTCCCCCCGCAGATCGTCTGCATGCGGTGCCACCGCGCCGGCCACATGGTACCCCAGCCGTTTGCGGACACCCCGGGGACGGTGTCGACGTTCACGGTCGACCACCTCGCGTACTCCCCGAGCCCGCCCCTCGTCGGTGCTGTGGTCGACTTCGACGGCGGTGGTCGCTACCGGTTCGAGCTGACGGACCTCGACCCCGGCAAGCTGGCGATCGGCGACCGGGTGGTGATGACGTTCCGTCGGCTTTACACCTCGGTCGACGGGGTGCACGACTACTTCTGGAAGGCGAGGCCGGCGACGTGACGTCCCGGCGCAAAGGAGGTTGACGCGATGCCCTCCAACGGGATCAAAGACCGTGTGGCGGTCGTCGGCATGGGCTGCACCCCGTTCGGCGAGCGGTGGGACTGCGGGGTCGAGGACATGATCGTGGAGTCTGCGACTGCCGCTCTCGGCTCGGCGGGGCTCGCCGCTGACGACGTCGACGCCTGCTGGTTCGGCACGCTCATGTCCGGCGAGAGCGGTCTCACGATGTCGCGTGCGCTCAAGCTCGACGGCAAGCCGGTCACTCGCCTCGAGAACCTCTGTGCCACCGGGTCGGAGGCATTCCGCAACGCCTCCTACGCGGTGGCGTCGGGCGCGTACGACATCGCGCTCGTCGTCGGCGCGGAGAAGCTGAAGGACAGCGGGTACTCGGGGCTCGTCCGGAACTTCCCGCCGGCGGACGGAACCGCGCCCGGTCTCAGCTCGCCCGCCGTGTTCAGCTTCGTGGCTCCGGCCTACGCCGCCAAGTACGGCCTCGAAGAGGCGCAGATGAAGGACGTCATGACCCGCATCGCGTGGAAGAACCACCGCAACGGCGCGCGGAACCCCCTCGCCCAGTTCCGCGAGGAGGTCTCGATGGAGACCATCGCCCGCTCCCCCCGCGTCGCGGGCTTGCTGGGCGTGTTCGACTGCTCGGGGGTGAGCGACGGCTCGGCGGCGGCAGTCGTGGTCCGGGCGGAGGACGCGGGGCGCTTCCGGGCCGACCCGCTCTACGTGAAGGCGCTGAGCCTCGCCGTCGGAGCGGGCACCGGGCCGATCGATCCGTCGTACGACTACACCACGTTCCCCGAGGTCGTCCGCTCTGCGAAGGACGCCTACCGGCAGGCGGGGATCACGGACCCCCGGGCCCAGCTGGCGATGGCGGAGGTCCACGACTGCTTCACCCCGACCGAGCTCGTGCTCATGGAGGATCTGGGGTTCTCGGAGCGAGGGACCGCGTGGAAGGACGTGCTCGCGGGCACGTTCGACCTCGAGGGCGAGCTGGCCGTCAACCCCGACGGCGGCCTCGAGAGCTTCGGACATCCGGTGGGGGCGTCGGGACTGCGGATGCTCTACGAGTGCTGGCTCCAGCTGCGCGGCGAGGCGCCCGAGGATCGCCGGGTCGCCGCGGTCGGCGCCGGGAGGACGCTAGGGCTGACCCACAACCTCGGTGGAGGGCCCGGCGAGTGTGTGAGCTTCGTCGGCATCGTGGGGAGCGGGCCCGGATGACGAGCCCGCAATCCGGGGACAGCCCGGCTGGCGAACCTCCCGGCGCTTCCTACATGCGGGGCGCTCCCGAGATCTGCGGCGCGCGCGTCCTCGTCACTGGGGTCAGTGGCCTACTCGGGAAGCCCCTGGCGCGCGCCCTCGCCAACGCAAACCACGTCGTCGGCGTCGCACGGTTCAGCGACGAGACCAGCCGACGCGAGCTCGAGGCCGCCGGCGTGGAGACGATCACCGCCGATGCCGCGAGGATCGACTGGGCGGCGATCCCCGACGTGGACTACGTCGTCCACGCCGCCGCGATGATGCCGAGCACCGGTTCGGAGAAGGGCAGGGACACGACGTTCGAGGTGAACGTGCAGGCGACCGGGCGGCTCCTGCGCCGCTACTCGGGCGTGCGCGGCTTCCTCTACTGCAGCTCGGGCTCGTGCTACGCCTACCAGGGACAGCGGCCGCTGCGCGAGGACGACCCCTACGGCCTGCACAACGGGATCGAGAATTACGCAGCGAGCAAGATCGCCGCCGAGTCCCTCGTCGAGTTCCTCGCCCGAGAGCAGTCGACGCCGACGACCATCATCCGCATCTTCACCATGTACGGGCCTACGTCGGGCACCATCACCAAGCGGGTCGACATGGTGCGGGAGGGTAAGCCGATCCCCATCTACCCGGACGGGCTCAATCACCAGTGCCCCCTCTACGTCGACGACGCCGTCCGGCTCGCCCAGCGCGCCCTCGCCGTCGCGAACGTGCCCCCGACCGTGGTGAACTTCGCCGGCAGCGAGACGTCCTCGGTCCAGGAGTACTGCGAGCTGGCCGGACGGATGCTCGGCGTGGCGCCGAAGTTCCGCGAGGACCCCAACGCCTATTACCCGATTTGGCCGGACGTGACCAAGATGCATGACCTGCTGGGACGGTGTCGGGTCGGCGTGGCCGAGGGCGTCGTCCGGGTGCTTGCCTCCGAGAATCGCACGAGGGAGTACTGGATCCCCGGGAGCGATTCATAGTGGCCGCGGTGACGGTGGATCGGCGCGGAGCCGTCACCTTCCTCACGCTCAACCGCCCCGAACGGCGCAACGCACTGGACGCTGGGCTGCGCGCAGAGCTCGAGGCCGCCGTCGCCGAGTTCGAGTCTGACGCAGCACAACGCGTGGCAGTGCTCGCGGGTGCAGGACCGGCCTTTTGCGCTGGCGCCGACTTGCGCGAGGTCGCGACGCGAGTGGAGGACGGCTCGGTCATCACGGTCGGATCGACGTCGCTGTTCGGCATCGGCGAGAGCCCGAAGCCCTGGCTCGCTGCCGTCGACGGGCCTGCGGTAGCGGGGGGGCTCGAGCTCGCGCTCAATTGCGACATTCGGGTGGCCTCTCGGTCCGCATGGTTCGCGCTCACGGAGACGTCGCTCGGTCTCGTGCCCGGCGTGGCCGTCCACCAGCTCGTGCGGCAGCTCGCATGGGGCGACGCGATGCTCCTCCTACTCGGAGAGCGATTGGACGCGACCGAGGCATTGCGCATCGGGCTCGTCCAACGGGTCGTCGATACCGACGCCGTCGCGCACGCGGCCTCGATCGCCGAGCGGATCGCCTCGTTCCCACCAGGAACGGTCCGGGCCTGCAAGGCCGTCGCGCGACACTGGCGTGACCACGGGCTCGAGGAGGCGATCGCCTTCTACCGGGAAGTCACCACAGCTATGAGCGACGGCGCGTCGGTGCGGGGTCGCTTGGAGGCGCTCCTCTTGCCGCGGCACGGAAAGTGAGGCCGCCCGAGGTCAGTCGGCCCAGGCCCGGCCGGCGCGTCACGCACCTGCTGTGGCGCGCTTCCACCACGGAGCGTCAGGCACCCGGCCGCGAAGCAGGCTCGTCCCGATGAAGTTCCGCTGGATCTCGATCGTCCCCGCACCGATGCACAGCCCGCGGATGTCGCGCAGCGTCCTCTCCAACGGGTACTCGCGGCTGTAGCCGTAACCGCCGAGGATCTGCACTGCCTCGTCACACACGTGCTTCGCCGCGAGGTTCGCGGCCGCCTTCGCCATCGACGTCTCGAGCGGCGGTGGCGTTCCGCCAGGGCCGGCCATCGCCACAGCCCGGTTGAGCAGGAGGCGCGCGCCCTCCAGGTGGATCGCCATGTCGGCGATCTTCCACTGCAGGCCTTGGAGATCGGCCAGCGCCTTGTCACCAGTCCGGCGGTCGCGCATGTACTCGATGGCCGTCTCGAGAGCCCCCTGAGCCGCGCCCACGCACATCGCAGCATTGCCGCATCGTTCATGGTTCAGGTGGGCGAGCAGGACCCGGAAGGCGGAGTTGTCGGCCGGGTCGCCAGGCAGGAGGACGTCCTCGGGCTCGACACGCACACCGTCGAACGCGAGCTCAGCCTCGGTGCAGCCGCGCAGGCCCATGTTCCGATGGGTGCCGACCACCGAGACGCCAGCCGAGGACAGGTCTACGACCACAGCCCCTATCCCTCGGGCGCCTGATCCCCCCGGAAATCGGCACCACACTAGGCACGCACGCGCCACATGGCCCAACGTGACGTAGTTCTTGTAGGCCTCGAGACGGTAGCCATCCCCATCGGGAACGAGACGGGCTCTCATCTGGTGCGCGGCTGAGCCGGAGTCGGGCTCGGTGATCCCGATGCAGAACAAACCCTCGCCCGACGCGGCCAGCGGCAGCCAGCGTTTCTTGAGGGAGTCGCTGGCTAGGTGCTCGATCGCCCGTGGTGGGCCGTTGTAGATCAGCTGGCAGATGATCGCGCTCGACACGTCGACGCGGGCGATCTCTTGGAGGACGATCGAGGCCTCGACGTCTCCGAGTCCTGACCCTCCGTACTCTTCGCCCACGGTGATGCCGAGCAACCCGGCATCGCGCAGAGCTTCCCAGGACGGCGCCGGGAAGGCCGACTCTTCGTCCCACCGGCTCGCGTCGGGCGCGATCCTCCGCCGGGCGACGTCGCGAGCGAAGCGGCGGAGCAGAACCTGGTCCTCGGTCTCTGCGAACGAGCCAGTCGGCGAATTGCCCATGACAAACAGTGTAAGGATTCGACTTTATCCGGACAAGTTTCCCGCCCAGGCAAACACCGTCATTTCGTCGAGCTCGTCCGGGCGATCCTTCGAGCGTCCCGTAGCGACGACGCCTCGTGCCACCACTCCCTCGGGATGATCGGCTGGTCGAGCCGACCGAGCTCGCGCATTCGCTGTTCGAAGCGGTCGAGGTGGCGTAGCATCACTCCCGCAGCCGCCTCGCCCTTGCCGGCCAGGATGTGCCGGGCGATCGAACGGTGGGCGCGGTCGACAGCTTCGAGGTCGGTCGGAGTGAGGCGTTCTTCGTCGGCGTGCCAGCGCACCACGTCCTGGACGGCCGCGTGCACCACCTTGAGGAGCTCGTTGCCCGACGCGTCGGCGATGAGCATATGGAAGTCGACCCGGTCGCTGGGCAGCTTGTCGCGATCCACACCGGCACCCTCGGCCACATCGGCCACCTTGGCGAGCAGGGCCTTCTGTTCGTGGTCGGCGCGTTTGGCCGCGAGCTGGGCCGCGGCGGGCTCCACCAGCTTTCGAAAGGCGAACAGGTCCCGGAGTGGCGCCTGATCGAGACTGAGCAGCAGCGCGAGCGAGCGCGTGATATGGCTCGGATCGGGCCGCGCTACGGTGATGCCGCCGCCCGGACCCCGCTTGATGCGGATCAGGCCGTCGGTCTCGAGCAACCTGAGCGCCTCTCGCACGGTCGCTCGGCTCAGCTGCCACTGCTCGACGAGCTCGCTCTCCGACGGCAGCGAGGTCCCCTCGGCAAGGCTTTCTCCGAGCACCTGCCGTCGCAGAGCGTCCGCGAGCAGGTCGGACGCCTTCGGGATGCGTTGGCGCGCCCGGTCAGTCTGGTAGGCCACTCGGAGGGACTCCCTTGCGGACGTCGTGACGCCGACCACTCGTCGGATTCGGACCACTCGTCGGATACAGCAGGATGATCCTACTATTTGGCCGCACCGTTCGGCCGTCCCAGCGGGCTGGTGCCCGCTTCGGCTACCTGGCCTGCCTCGATCCTAGAGAGCCCGAATTGACGGAGGACCCACGTGGAGACGCTCCTGGTACAACGAGACGAGGGGGTCGTGACGGTCACGTTGAACCGTCCCGGCCGCAGCAATGCTGCCAACCCCACCATGGTCCAGGAGCTCCGTGCGTGCTTCGAGGAAGTCGACCGCCGCGACGACGACCGCGTGCTCGTGCTCACCGGGGCCGGGGGATCCTTCTGTTCCGGGCTCGACCTCGCCGGCGGCGACGGCCCGCCGGTGCCGCCGATGGTCCGCATGCGACGGCTCGCCCGTACCGCGCTCGCACTGCACACCTTGTCCAAGCCCACGATCGCCAAGGTGGACGGTGTCGCCTACGGCGCTGGACTGGGCCTTGCGCTGGGCTGCGACCTGGTGGTCGTCTCGGATCGAGCCCGCCTGGCCACGTTCTTCGAACGACGCGGGCTGTCGCTCGACACCGGCACCTCCTGGTTGCTTCCCCGCCTCGTGGGGGTCGCGCGAGCGAAGGAGCTCACCCTGCTCGGCGATGTGCTCGACAGCACCCAGGCGGCGAGCATCGGCCTCGTGAACAGGGTGGTTCCGGCGAACGAGCTGGACGACTTCGTCGGTGGATGGGCGCGACGCTTGGCGCAGGGTCCCACCCTCGCGCTGTCGCTCTCGACCTCGATGATCGACCGAGCCAGCTCCCTCTCCTTCGAGCAGGCACTCGAGACCGAGGCACATTGCCAGACGGTGAGCTTTTCGAGCGCTGACGCGGCGGAGGCCCTCGCGGCCTACGCCGAGCGACGCGAGCCGCGCTTCGCCGGGCGCTAAAGGCCGCCGAGGAGGACGACAGTCGCGTCGCCGACGACCTTCGCCTCGCCCGACTCGTTCACGAGCCGGACGTCCAAGTCCGCTACATGGCGCGTGTGCTCTCTGCGCACGGCCGAGACCGTGACCTCGGACGTGAGCGTCTCTCCGGGCCAGGTCTGGGCGGTGAAGCGGACGCGGTAACGGAGCACGCTGCCGACTCCTGCGAAGTTCGTGATGGCCGTCGCGAGCATTCCCATCGAGAGCATGCCATGCCCGAACACGCTCGGCTGTCCCGACCCACGCGCCCGGATCTCGTCGTGGTGCATCGGATTGAAGTCCCCCGATGCCCCGGCGTAGCGGACGAAGTCGGTCCGAGTGAGGGTGCGCGTGAGTGCGGGTGCCGCCATACCGGCCTTCAAGTTCTCGGCGCGGAGCCGAACGGCACCACCGTCTCCGGCCACCGTCACGCCCGGTGGATCAGGTTCGAGCGCGCCCTCGCCACGAGCTCGCCCGTGGCCTGATCCCTCCAGGTCGTCTCTACGACCACGAACGTCATCATCCTGCCCTTCGACTCCTTGCGGTACGCGTCGACGATCCGAGCTTCCCCGACGAGGACGTCGCCGACCACGATGGGGCGCTGGTACTCGAACTCCTGCTCCCCGTGCAGCAGCAGGCCACCGCGCTCGGCGAAGGGCGCGAGCACGGCGCTCGGCGGCCGCAGTCGCTCGCCCTCCGGCTGGAGCTCCTCGAAGCTTCCCCAGTGGGCCAACGCGATGGGATAGGTCGGCGGCGCCGGAACGGAGTCGAAGCCGGCGGCGGCGGCGGCCCGCTGGTCGCGGTAGACCGCTCCGTCGTCGAAGACGGCTCCGGCAAACGCCCCGACCGGCCCACGTTCCACCACGACCACGGACATGCCTGCCGCACGCCCGACCATGCTCGCCAGTGTCGGGTCCTCGTGTCCTGGCGACTCTTTCACCGTCCTCCCCTACACGAGACTTCGCCCCGGCCGCTCTGCGAATCCCACGCCGGGCTCCCGGATTCAAGATGAGTTCACCGTACCCGCCGGCCGGGGCCAGTGCCCGGGCCAGGGCGGCCGGGCCCGACGCCAGCACCGGCCCCGTCGGCGGCGCTCGGCAGGTCGTCAGGTCGTCAGGCGTCGTGCGGATCGACGACGTCGACCGAGCAGCGCAGGCCCCGGACGCTCCCGAGACGTCGGTCCGCCGTGAGCAGCGTCGCGTCGAGCGCTTCGGCGAGCGCGACGTAGAAGGCGTCCCACGTCCGCACGGCGTGACGGAGCTCCCACGCCCTGCGCAGCAGGGCGGCGTGGCCGTAGCGCTCACCCGGCCAGTCCCTCAGGTCCGCCACCGCCAGACCCGCTGCGGTCCCGTCGAGCTTGCCGGCGAGCAGGTGGCGGCGGATCACGCCGAGGACCTCCGCGTCGACGAGGTGGGGTGCCGCGTGGTCCGGGTCGGCCCGGAACCGCTCCCGGACCCCCGCGGCCGCCGGCATCGCGGTGACCACCTCGTAGAGGCACGACGCATCAACGACCAGCATCAACGACCAGCATCAACGACCAGCATCAACGACCAGCATCAACGACCAGCATCAGCGACCGGCATCAGCGACCGGCATCCGGCCAGGCGCCCCGCATCTCGTCGAGCGCCTCGAGCACCTCTGCGGTCTCGATCCTCGTCTCCCGGCTCCTCGTGCGCGCCAGC